>NZ_JBGCUM010000062.1:0-27778 GCF_054177665.1 Roseateles sp. P5_E8
GCGATTGCTGCCGCAGCCTGCATGACGCTGCTGGAGCCCTGCAGCAACGGCCTGGGTTCGGACGCCTTCTGCATCCTGTGGGACGGCCAGCGGCTGCACGGGCTCAATGCGTCGGGCCCTGCGCCTGCTGCGTGGACGCCGGAGTTCTTCAAGGGTCAGGTCATGCCCAAGCGCGGCTGGGGCTCGGTCACCGTGCCCGGCGCGGTGGGAGCCTGGGCCGCACTGAGCGAGCGTTTCGGCAAGCTGCCGTTCGCCGACCTGCTGCAGCCCGCCATCGAGATTGCCGAGCGTGGCTATGCCGTGCCGCCCATCGTGCAGGGCAAGTGGGCCATGGCCGCAGCCTTGAGCGAGCTCACGTCTCAGCCCGGCTTTGCGCAGGCCTTCCTGCCGCAAGGCCGCGCGCCCGAGGTGGGCGAGCTGTTCCGCTTTGCCGATGCGGCGCGCAGCCTGAAGCTGATCGCCGAATCCAGGGGCGAGGCCTTTTATCGTGGCGAGATCGCCCAGGCGCTGGCCCGCTTTGCGAGCGAGACCGGCGGCGCGCTGACCGAGGCCGACCTCGGGGCCTATCGGCCCGAATGGGTCACGCCACTGGCCAAGGACTTCGCCGGCCACACGCTGCACGAGATTCCGCCCAATGGCCAGGGCATTGCGGCGCAGATGGCGTTGGGCCTGCTGGAGCACTGCAATGTCACGGCCCACGCGGTCGACAGCCCCGAGGCCCAGCATCTGATGATCGAGGCGATGAAGCTGGCCTTCGCCGACGCCTACCGCTACGTGGCCGAACCCGGCGCGATGCAGGTCAGCGCAGCGCAGTTGTTGGACTCCGGCTACCTGGCCGAACGCGCCAGGCTGATCGATCCCCATCGCGCCCAGGTCTTCGGTGCCGGCAACCCCGTCAAGGGCGGCACCATCTACCTGACCGCCGCCGACGAGAGCGGCATGATGGTCAGCTTCATCCAGAGCAACTACATGGGCTTCGGCTCGGGCGTGGTGCTACCGGGCTATGGCATCAGCCTGCAGAACCGCGGCCACGGCTTCACGCTGGAGGCGGGCCACCCCAACCAGGTCGCGCCGGGCAAGCGGCCCTTCCACACCATCATCCCGGCCTTCCTGACCAAGGACGGCGCGCCGGTCATGAGCTTTGGCGTCATGGGCGGCAACATGCAGCCGCAGGGCCACATGCAGACGCTGGTGCGCATGCTCTGCTACGGCCAGAACCCGCAAGCCGCCTGCGATGGCCCGCGCTGGCGCTTCAACGAGGGCCTGTCGATCAACGTCGAGGCTCACATGCCCGCCGCCACCATTGAGGGCCTGCGCGCGCGCGGCCACCAGATCGGCGACATCCACGACAGCTACCAGGACTTCGGCGCCGGCCAGTTCATCTGGCGGCTGGGCGACCCGGGTGTTGAAGGCTATGTGGCCGCCAGCGACCCGCGGCGCGACGGCGCGGCGGTGGGCTGGTGAGCGTGGAGGCGCTGCGCCTGAACCCCGGCGACGACTTGCGCGGCGCGCTGGAGGCCGGCGGGCGCACGGGCTTTGTCGTCGCCGGCATCGGCAGCCTCGCGCAGGCGCAGCTGCGTTTCGCTGGCGAAGCCGCGCCCACGCACATCGCCGGGCCGCTGGAGATCCTGACGCTCAGTGGCAGCCTGTCGCCCGACGGGGCCCACCTGCATGCCAGCGTGTCCGATGCCGCCGGCCGCGTGCTCGGCGGGCATGTCTGCGCCGGCTGCACGGTGCGCACGACGGCCGAGCTGCTGGTGGCGCCCTTGCCCGTGGGCACGCTGGCGCGCGAGTTCGACGCCGCCACCGGCTACGCGGAACTCACCGTCAAGCCGCGCTGCTAGCATTCGGCGATGACCAAGTTGCTCGACCTCGACTGACGGCCCTGCCTGCGCCGTCCAGCCCCAGCGGGGCGCTCCCGCTCGTCGAGCCTTCAAGCCCTTGTCGTCATGTTCTCCCGCTTTATCCAGTTCTTCGTCCTCGCGCCCACCGACCTGCTGCGCGACGCCGTCTACCGGCGCCTGTGGACGTCCATCCTCTGCTCCTCCCTCGGCGGCCAGATCACGCTGCTGGCGCTGCCGCTGACGGCCGCCGTGATGCTCAACGCCAGCCCCACCCAGATGGGCTTGCTGCAGGCGCTGGAGGTGCTGCCGTTCGCGCTGTTCTCGCTGCCCGCCGGCGTGCTGCTGGACCGCGTGCGCAAGCTGCCCGTCTACATCAGCGGCGAGGCGGCGCTGGCGCTGGCCGTCGCCTCAGTGCCCGTCGCTGCTGGRCTGGGCGTGCTGGGCATGGGGTGGCTCTACGTCGTGGGGTTCATCATCGGCACCGTCCACACGACGGCCGGCACGGCCGCGCAGATCGTGCTGACGCAGGTGGTGCCGCGCGAGCGACTGGTGGAAGCGCATGCCAAGAACGCGCTGGCCTCGTCCGGCGCCGATGTGGCCGGGCCGGGTGTTGCCGGCCTGCTGATCAAGCTGCTAGGCGCGCCGATGGCGCTGGTCGTGGATGCGGTGATGCTGGCCGGGTCGGTGCTGATCCTGCGCGGCATCCGCGTGGATGAAACGCTGCCGCCGCGCAAGGCGCAGGACTTCTGGGCGGAGCTGAAGGCGGGCCTGCGCTTCGTGCGCGAGCGGCAACTGCTCGTCAGCATGGCCATCCTCATGGCCGGCTGGAACCTCTTCCACAACGCAGCGCTGGTGGTGCAGATCCTGCTGGCCACCCGCGAGCTGCACCTTGCGCCGCAGACGGTGGGCTGGTCCTATGTGGCCATCGGCGTCGGCACGGTGCTGGCCAGCATCTTCGGCCACCGCATCAGCCGGCGCCTGGGGCCGGGGCCCTGCCTGGTGCTGGGCTTCTCGCTGTGCGGCCTGGCCTGGCTGCAGCTGGCCTTCGCGCCGTCGGGCCCCTGGGGCGTGGCCAGTTTCGCGCTGATGCTGTTCGGCTGGGGCGTGGGCGCGGTGCTGATGTTCATCAACTTCCTGTCGCTGCGCCAGGCCGTCACGCCCGCGCCCATGCTGGGCCGCATGACCAGCACCGTGCGCTGGCTCATCCTGCTGCCCGCCGCGCCCGGCGCGCTGCTGGGCGGCTGGCTGGGCGAACACTTCGGCCTGCGTACGGCGCTGGGTTTTGCCGGCGTGGGCTGCGTGCTGACGGCCGTGTGGGCCTGGAACCACCCGGTACTGCGCGGCGTGCGCGAACTACCCAAACCCGTGGAAGTGCTGACGACATGACGGATCCGCTCCTGCTTGAGATTCCCGAGCGCCTCGACGGCGAGCGCACCGTGCTGCAGGCACCGCGCGCGGGGCTGGGTGCCGAGATGGCCATCGTCGTCACGCAGTCGCTGTCCCATCTGCGGCCGTGGATGCCCTGGGCGCAGGAAGCGCCGACGGCCGAGAGCGCGGAGTTGGTCGTGCGGCGCATGCAGGCCGACTTCATCGCCCGGCGCGACCTCAGCTGGCAGATCTACGCCCGCCGCGCCGACGGCAGCTCCGGCCGCTTGCTCGGCGGCACCGGCCTGCACCGCATGGACTGGGCCGTGCGGCGCTTCGAGATCGGCTACTGGATTCGGCCCGAGGCGGCGGGCCAGGGCCATGTCAGCGAGGCCGTGGGCCTGTTGACGGCGCTGGCATTCGACTCGTTGGCGGCGCGCCGTGTGGAGATCCGCTGCGACGCGCGCAACGTGAAGAGCCGCGCGGTGGCGGAGCGTTGCGGCTTCACGCTGGAAGGTGTGCTGAGGTGTGAGGCACTCGGCGTGGATGGGCACGCCAGGGACACGGCGGTCTACGCGCGCATCGCCTAGGGTTCATTCAGGTGCACCCGCCCGGCGGCTTGCAATACTCGGTCCCCGCCGAGACTGAACCGCCCACGAAAGAGACCATGAGGAATGCCGGTATGACGCGTCGAAATTTTGTCCAAGGCGTCGGTGCCGTCGGGCTTGCCACGGCAGGCCATGCGGTGGCGGCCTCCGCCGATCAGCCACTCTACAAGCAGGCTTCCGCAGGCGTGGAGTTGCGCGTGAACGACCTGCTCTCCCGCATGACGGTGGAGGAGAAGGTGGCCCAGACGATGTGCATCTGGATCGCCAAGAACCGTGTGCAGAACGAACGCGGCGACTTCGACGCGGTGCGAGCCACGCAGGCGCTGCCGAACGGCGTGGGCATGCTTGCCCGCCCGAGTGACCGCAAGGGCGTGGACAACCTGAACGCCGGTGCAGATGCCGATATGGCCAATCGCACGGCGGCCGAGACGGCGGCCTACGTCAACGCCGCCCAGGCCTGGGCGGTGCAAGGCACGCGCCTGGGCATTCCACTGTTCATGCACGAGGAAAGCCTGCATGGCTACGCTGCGCGCGACGCGACCTGCTTCCCGCAGGCGATCGGCCTGGCGTCCTCCTTCGACCCGGCGCTGATCGAGTGGATCTATTCGGTCTGCGCCCGGGAGATGCGGGCGCGGGGCGCCCACCTCGCCTTGGCGCCGGTCGTCGATGTCTGCCGCGACCCCCGTTGGGGCCGCGTGGAAGAGACCTTCGGCGAAGACCCCTATCTGATGGGCGTGTTGGGCAAGGCGGCGGTCACCGGTTTTTCCGGCACCGAACGCAAGCTGGCGCCTGGCAAGGTGATGGCGACGCTCAAGCACATGACCGGCCATGGCCAGCCCGAGCGCGGTATCAACACCGCGCCGGCCCAGATCTCCGAGCGGGTGCTGCGCGAAGTCTTCTTCCCGCCATTCGAGAAGATCATCCGCGAGACGCCGATCGCGGCCGTCATGCCTTCGTACAACGAGATCGACGGCATCCCCTCACATGCCAACCCGTGGCTGCTGAAGACCATCCTGCGCGGTGAATGGGGCTTCAAGGGCATCACGGTCTCGGACTACTTCGCGATTGCGGACCTGGTGTCGCGCCACCGGCTGGTGCCTGACATGACGGAGGCGGCCTACCGCGGCTTCACCGCCGGGGTCGACATCGAAACGCCCGATGAAGGTGGCTTCCCCCAACTTGTCGGCCTTGTGAAGACCGGCCGCATCAAGGAGACCGAGATCGACGAGGTCGTCCGTCGCATCCTGGAGCTGAAGTTTCTCGCCGGTTTGTTTGAAGACCCCTACGTCGACGCCAGCAAGGCGGACGGCCTGACCGCCACGCCAGACGCGGTGGCCCTGGCGCGCGAAGCGGCGGTGCGATCCGTCGTGCTGCTGAAGAACGACGGGGTGCTGCCGCTCGATGGCAAGAAGGTGGGCAAGCTGCTGCTGCTCGGCACGCACGCCAAGGACACGCCCATCGGCGGCTACTCCGACATTCCGCGCCATGTCGTGTCCATCCACGACGCACTGGCCGGCGAAGCGAAGGCGCAGGGCTTCGCCTTCGAGTACCGAGAAGCGGTGCGGTTGACCGAGAAGCGCGAGTGGGCGACGGACGAGGTGCGCTTCATCGATCCGGCGGTCAACGCCCGCCTCATTGCCGAGGCGGTCAAGGCGGCCAAGGCGGCAGACACCATCGTGATGGTGTTGGGCGACAACGAACAGACCACCCGCGAGGCGTGGTCGGACACCCATCTGGGTGACCGGGACTCGCTGGAACTGATCGGCCAGCAGAACGACCTGGCAGCCGCCATCTTTGCGTTGAACAAGCCGACGGTCGTCTTCCTGCTCAACGGCAAGCCGCTGTCCATCAACCTGCTGCACGCCCAGGCCAGCGCCATCATCGAGGGCTGGTACCTCGGGCAGGAAACCGGCCATGCGGCCGCCGACATCCTGTTCGGCCGCGCCAACCCGGGTGGCAAGCTGCCCATCAGCTTCCCCCGCAACGTGGGGCAGCTGCCCGTGTACTACAACGCCAAGCCGACGGCCAGCCGCGGCTACCTGGGCGCTGACAACACGCCGCTCTATCCCTTCGGCTTCGGCCTGAGCTACACGACGTTCGCGCTGTCGGAGCCGCGTCTGTCGAAGGCGACCATAGCGCCGGCGGACAGCGTCACGGTCTCGGTGGACGTCATCAATACCGGCAAGCGCCCGGGCGACGAGGTGGTCCAGCTCTACATCCGAGATGACGTCTCCTCGGTGACCCGACCCGTCAAGGAACTCAAGGGCTTTGCCCGCGTGACGCTGGCGCCCGGCGAGAAGCGGACCGTCACCCTGACGATCACGCCAGCAGAACTTCAGTTCTACGGCATGGACATGAAGCGCGTCGTCGAGCCCGGCACCTTCACCATCATGGCCGGCCCCAACAGCGTCGACCTGAAAACCACCACCTTGACGGTCGCCGCGCCCTGAACGACATGACGCCATCCCTTTCGCTTTCCCTGCTCGCCGCCACCTTGCTGGCGACGACGGCTTCCTTCGCCGGCACCTACCAGCAAACGCCTACGGGCATCGTGGTGAGACCCGACACGGGCAGCGTGAAGGAGCTGCGCCTGAATGCCATCACGGAGGCCATCATCCAGGTCACCGGGGTGGACGATCCCGCGCGTGCGCAGATCGAGTCACTGATGGCCGTCGCGAAGCCGAGCGGGCGCTTCACGGTAAAGGCCGGGCCTGACGCCGTGACGCTCGATGCCGGCAAGGCGTCGGCACAGGTGTCGCTGAAGGACGGCTTGGTGACCTTCCGTGACGCCAAGGGCGCCGCCGTGCTGACGACGGCCAGAGCGGACATCCAGCCGGTCACGGTCGAGGGCCGGTCGTTTGTGGCCCCCTCCGCCCAGTTCAACCGGGGCACGACCGAGGCGTTCTACGGCCTGGGGCAGCACCAGAACGCCCAGATGGACCTGAATGGCGAAGACATCGAGCTGCGCCAGCACAACATGGACATCGCCATCCCGTTCGTTGTGTCCGACAGGAACTACGGTGTGCTCTGGGACAACGCCTCCGTCACGCGCTTCGGCAATCCGCAGCGCTTCGGGCTGGCAAGTCGTGACTTGAAGCTCACCGCGCTGGACGGCTCCAGCGGCCTGACCGCGAAGTACTACGTCGACGATCAATTGATCCTGACCCGCGTGGAGCCCGACATCCGCTATCAGTTCCTCAGCGATGTCAGCAAACACTGGCCCGCCGACGCCGCGCTCAGCCGCGCAGCCACCCGCGGCAAGAAGGTCAAGGTCGTCTGGGAAGGCACGGCCGCTTCCGACAAGCCGGGGCTGCACAAGATGCGCCTGTTCGCTTCGGACTACGTAACGCTGAAGGTCGACGGCAAGACCCTCTTCGACCATGGCATCTGGCGTGCGAACTGGAACGGCTGGTACAACAATTTCGAGCAGCCGTTCAGCCAAGGCAAGCCGGTCAGCCTGCATGTCGAATGGCGGCCGACGACCGGCCTCATCTCGCTGCATCACTCCGACCCCGAGCCTGCCGACGACAAGCACTCGCTGCGCTTTGCGTCCGAAGCCGGCACCGGCTTGAACTACTACTTCATCGGCGCTGATTCGCTGCAAGGCGTCATTCGCGGCTACCACCAAGTCACCGGCGTGCCGCCGATGATGCCGAAATGGGCCTACGGCTTCTGGCAGTCCCGGCAGCGCTACCGCACGCAGGCCGAGTTGCTCGACGTGCTCAAGACCTACCGCGCCAATCGCTGGCCCATCGACAACATCGTGCAGGACTGGTTCTACTGGCCGGAAGACCAGTGGGGCAGCCATGGCTTCGATGCGGCGCGCTTCCCCGATCCCAAGGGCATGGTCGATGAAGTGCATAGCCAGCATGCCCGCATCATGATTTCGATCTGGGGCAAGTTCTATTCGAACACCGCCAACTACAAGGAGCTGGACGCCAAGGGCTATATGTGGCGCCGCAATGTCGAACTCGGCATGAAGGATTGGGTCGGAGCGGGCCATCTCAACAGCCACTTCTCGCCCTACAACCAGGACGCGCGGGACATCTTCTACCGCCAGATGAAGAAGCCGCTGGTCGACCTCGGCTTCGACGCCTGGTGGATGGACAACACCGAACCGGACGTGCGCTCCAACGCCAGCCCCGAGGAACTCGCCGAGCTGATCACGCCGACGCAGATGGGACCGGGTGCGCTGGTGACCAATGCCTACGCCACCATGAGCACCCAGGCCGTGCACGACKGCCTGAAACGCGACCGCCCGGACGCGCGCCATTTCATCCTGACCCGCTCCGGCTTCGCGGGCGTGCAGCGAAACGCGGCGGCACTGTGGTCGGGCGATGTCGTCGGCACCTGGGACAGCTTGTACAAGCAGATCTCGGCAGGTGTGCAGACCGGGTTCTCAGGCGTGCCCAACTGGACGCACGACATCGGCGGCTATTCCCAGGAAGCCCGGTTCCAGGACAAGTCGGTCGCAGGGCTTCAGGAGAACCGCGCGGCGGGTGGCGTGCGCACCGCCGAAGACCTGAAGGAGTGGCAGGAGCTGAATCAGCGCTGGTGGCAATTCGGCGCCTTTTCGCCCTTGATGCGCAGCCACGGTGAAGGCGTGAAGCGCGAGATCCACGAGATCTCGCCCGAGGGGTCCGCCATGCGGGCCAACCTGGTGTGGTTCCTGGAGCTGCGCTACCGGCTGATGCCCTACATCTACACGGCCGCCGCGGACAGCCATTACGAAGGCGCGCCCATCATGCGCGGCCTGGCCCTCGACTTCCCGGCCGACGCCACGGCCAAGAAGATCGCCGACCAGTACCTGTTCGGCCAATCGATGCTGGTGGCGCCGGTGACGCGGTATGGCGCGGCGTCCCGCACGGTCTACTTCCCTGGCGCGTCGACCTGGTTCAACGCCTGGACGGGCGAGGCGGTCAAGGGCGGCGAGACCCGAACCGTGGCGGCGCCGCTGGACCAGATGCCGCTGTTCATCAAAGCGGGCGGCATCGTGCCGATGGGACCCGTCACGCAATATGTGGACGAGAAGCCCGATGCGCCGCTCACCATCTATGTCTATGCCGGCGCCGATGGCCGCTACAGCCTCTACGAAGACGACGGCGTCTCGAACTCGTACAAGGCCGGCCAGTACACGCGCATCCCTTTCGTCTATGACGACAAGCGCGCCGAAGTCACCATCGGGCCGCGCTCCGGGGGCTATGCAGGCATGGTGACGAAGAGAACCTTCAACATCCGCTTCCTCAAACCCGGCGACCGCACCGTCGACTTCGACGCGCCCGCCATTCCCGTGACCTATTCCGGAGAACGCATCGTCGTCAAGGCGCCTTGAGGTGGCGTCGCGGCTGAGGCACGGCCCAGCGGTCAGGTCAGCGCCGTGACCACCTTGCCGTTGACGCGCACGTTCTCGAGCCGGACGCCCTCGGTGTGGCGTTGCAGGCTGGCCTGCCGCACGCCGTCGAAGCTGCAATCACGCAGCGTGATGCCCGTGATCGGCGCGCCGGGCAGGCCGCGACTGTCCAGCACGCGCTGAGCGACCTTGACGTGCAGCCGCTCGATGACGATGTTCCTCAGCTTGGGCACGAACGGCCCGTTGCCGCCTTCCTCGTAGTCGAAGTCGCAGGTCACCGCCGCCTTGCTGACCTGGCCGACCTCGATGTCGCGGTAGTAGAAGTTCTCCAGCAGGCCGCCGCGCAGCGCGTTGTTCTTGAACCGGATCGCGTACCAGAGGTCGGGGCTGTCCATCGCGCAGCGCTCGGCGAAGATCCACCGCGCCCCGCCCGAGATCTGCGAGCCGACGACGACGCCGCCGTGGCCTTCCTTCATGCGGCAGTCGCGGATGAGGATGTTCTGTGACGGCGCCGCCAGCCGGCGGCCATCGGCATTGCGGCCCGAGTTGATGGCGATGCAGTCGTCACCCGTGTCGAACGTGCAGTGCTCGATGATGGCGCCATCGACGGATTCGGGATCGCAGCCGTCGTTGTTGGGGCCGTGGCCAAGGATGTCGAGTCCGCGGACGATGAGCTGGCGGCACAGCACGGGATGGACCTGCCAGAAGGGCGAGCGCCGCAGCTTGACCCCTTCGATGAGGACGTTGTCGCAGTCGTAGGGCTGGATGAACGAAGGCCTGAGGTAGTCGCCGTCGCCGAACACGCGTTTCTCGACTGGAACGCCGTCTTCCGCCATCTTGAACAGCCGCGCACGCGCCGCACGCTGGTCGGGCATGCCTTCACGCCAGCCGCTGTCGACGGTGCCGCGCCACCGACCTTTCCAGTGCCACCAGTGCCTGTCGCCGCCCTGACCGTCCAGCGTGCCCGAGCCGGTGATGGCGATGTTCTTCTGTCGGTAGGCGTAGACCAGCGGCGAGTAGTTCATCAGCTCGATGCCCTCCCAGCGCGTGAAGACGATCGGGTAGTGCTTCGGATCGGTGGCGAACAGCAGCGTGGCGCCGTCCGACAGGTGCAGGTTGACGTTGGACTTCAGGTGGACGGCGCCCGTGAGGAACCGACCCTGCGGGACGACGACCCGCCCGCCCCCCGCCCGATGGCAGGCATCGATGGCCTTCGCGATGGCCTCGGTCGCGAGCGTCAGGCCGTCACCGACGGCGCCGAAGGCGGTGACGTCGAAGTCGCGGTCCGGGAACTCAGGCGCCTTGACCGTGCGGGCAATCTCGGCGGCACGGTCCCAGGCGTCAGCCGGCGCCGCGGCAGCCAGCGCAGGGAAGGCGGATCCGGCAGCAGCGGCGCCGGTGGCGCGCAGCATCTCGCGGCGTGTGGGATGGTGGGTCATGGTCATCGGACGGGTTTCGGCAGCTCGTGCACTTTCGCATCGTTTCCTGTGTGGCCGGCAGGCCGTCCTCTCCTCAACCCACTCAGCCAGCTCGGCCATGCCGTGAAGTACGGGTCGGTGCTAGCGAGCGGTACCGCCTGGCCCCAGGCGATTGACGGCGTCCGTGATGAGCCCGTCGATGCCGTCGGCGATCAGCCGTTCGGCGACCGGCGCGTCGTTGACGGTGTAGACGAGCGCCCGCCAGCCACAGGCGTGCAGGCGCTGGATGAGAGCCGCATCCATCAGCCGCCAGTTCGTGATGACGGCGACCACGCCCAGCGCCTCGGCGGCCTCGGCCCAGCCGTCCCAGAGCTTGTCCAGCAGCAGCGCGCGGGGCAGGGCGGGTACAGCAGCACGCGCGCCTTCCAGCGCTTCGACCTTGAACGAGCTCAGCAGCGGCGGCACGGCGGCGCCGGCCCACAGGCGCTGGGCCTCACGCGCGGCGACCTCGCCGGTCAGGCGTTCGACGCCAGGGCAGGGCTTGATCTCGATGTTCAGCGCGCAGCCGTTGGCCCGGCAGAAGGCGGCGATCTGATCGAGCGTCGGCAGCGGCTCGGCTGCGAAGGCTGCGCTGTGCCAGCCACCGGCGTCCAGGCGCGCCAATTCGGCCCAATCGACGTCGTTGGGCGAGCCGTGGCCGCTCGTCGTGCGCTCCAGCGTGTCGTCATGCAGCAAAAAGGCTTCGCCGTCGCGGCTGAGCTTGACATCGCATTCGAAGGCTCGAAAGCCAAAACCCGCCCCAAGTCGGAACGCGGCCAGCGTGTTCTCCGGGGCGAGCTTGCCCGCGCCACGGTGGGCAAGCCAAAGGGGATAGGGCCAGGGCTTCATCCAGCGCATTCTGGGGTGAAACCCCCTGCGATACGATCCCTCTCCTCTATGAACGCACCGCATCCCCTGATGCCGGCTGCCGCTGCTGCAGCCGACACCGCCCACGCAGGCGACGCTCCCCGCCTGCGCGAGATTCCCTACAACTACACCTCGTTCTCGGACCGCGAGATCGTCATCCGCCTGCTCGGCTCTCGCGCCTGGCAGTTGCTGGACCAATTGCGGCTGGAGCGGCGCACGGGTCGATCCGCGCGCATGCTCTACGAGGTGCTGGGCGACATCTGGGTGGTGCAGCGCAACCCCTACCTGCAGGACGACCTGCTGGACAACCCGCGCCGGCGCGACCAGCTGATCGAGGCTCTGCATCACCGCCTGGGTGAGGTGGAGAAGCGCCGCGACCCCGGCGCCGACGTCCAGCGCGACGCGGCCGTGGGTGAGCTGCTGACGGCCGCCAAGGCAGCCGTGGCCGAGTTCGCGACGATGTTCGAGCGCGTGGCCGTGCTGCGCAAGCGCTCATCCAAGACGCTGGCCAAGCACACGGCCAAGGACAACATCAAGTTCGACGGCCTGTCGCGCGTGTCCCATGTGACTGACGCGACCGACTGGCGTGTCGAGTACCCCTTCGTCGTGCTGACGCCGGACACCGAAGAAGAGATGGCCGGCTTGGTGGGCGCCTGCTTCGAGCTGGGCCTGACCGTCATCCCGCGTGGCGGCGGCACCGGCTACACGGGCGGCGCGATCCCGCTGGTGTGGAACACCGCTGTCATCAACACCGAGAAGCTGGAAGCGCTGCGCGGCGTCGAGATGCTGGTGCTGCCCGGCCTGGACCGCGAGGTGCCGACCATCTTCAGCGAGGCCGGTGTCGTCACTCAGCGCGTGGCCGACCTGGCGGAGCAGCATGGCTTCGTGTTCGCCGTGGACCCGACCTCGGCCGAGGCCAGCTGCATCGGCGGCAACGTGGCCATGAACGCCGGCGGCAAGAAGGCCGTGCTGTGGGGCACGGCGCTGGACAACCTGGCCAGCTGGAAGATGGTGACGCCCGAGGCCAAGTGGCTGGAGGTGATCCGCCTGAACCACAACCTCGGCAAGATCCATGACGTGGAGGTGGCCAGCTTCGAGCTGCGCTACTTCGACGCCTCCGGCACCAAGCTGGAGAAGACCGAGCGCCTGGACATCCCCGGCCGGGTCTTCCGCAAGGAGGGTCTGGGCAAGGACGTGACGGACAAGTTCCTCGCCGGCCTGCCGGGCATCCAGAAGGAAGGCTGCGACGGCCTCATCACCAGCGCGCGCTGGATCGTGCACAAGATGCCGGCCCATGTGCGCACCGTTTGCCTGGAGTTCTTCGGCAACCCCAAGGACTGCGTGCCCAGCATCGTCGACATCAAGGACTACATGTTCTCGATCGCCGAGACGGGCGTGCTGCTGGCCGGCCTGGAGCACCTGGACGACCGCTACCTGAAGGCCGTGGGCTACGCGACCAAGAGCAAGCGCGGCGGCCTGCCCAAGATGGTGCTGGTGGGCGACATCGTCGGCGACGACGCCGATGCCGTGGCGCGTGCCACCAGCGAGGTCGTGCGCCTGGCCAACGGCCGCTCGGGCGAGGGCTTCATTGCCGTCAGCGCCGACGCGCGCAAGAAGTTCTGGCTGGACCGCAAGCGCACGGCCGCCATCAGCAAGCACACGAACGCGTTCAAGGTGAACGAGGACGTGGTCATCCCGCTGCACCGCATGGGCGAGTACACGCTGGGCATCGAGCGCATCAACATCGAGCTCTCGCTCAAGAACAAGCTGGCGCTGGTGACGGCGCTGCAAGCCTTGTTCACTACCGGCAAGCTGCCGCTGGGCAAGAGCGACGACGCGGGCGAAATCCCGAGCGCCGAGCTGCTGGAAGACCGCGTGCAGCAGGCGCTGGCCTTGCTGCGCGAGGTGGGCAGCCTGTGGCAGCAGTGGCTGGACGGGCTGGATACAGAATTCTTCGAAGGCCTGCAGACGCACGAGCTGCGCGCCTCGTGGAAGACGCAGATCCTCAAGCCGCTGCAAGCCATCTTCAGCGGCGCCTCGTTCGAGCCGCTGCTGGCTGAGGTGCGAAGCATCCACAAGGAAGTGCTGCGCGGCCGAGTCTGGGTGGCGCTGCACATGCATGCCGGCGACGGCAATGTGCACACCAACATCCCCGTCAACAGCGACAACTACGAGATGCTGCAGACGGCCCATGCGGCCGTGGCACGCATCATGGTGCTGGCCCGCTCGCTGGACGGCGTCATCTCCGGCGAGCACGGCATCGGCATCACGAAGCTGGAGTTCCTGACCGACGACGAGATGGCCAACTTCACGGCCTACAAGCTGCGTGTCGATCCGGAAGGCCGCTTCAACAAGGGCAAGCTGCTCAAGGATGCCGACCTGCGCAATGCCTACACGCCGAGCTTCGGCCTGATGGGGCATGAGTCGCTGATCATGCAGCAGAGCGACATCGGCGCGATCAGCGCGTCGATCAAGGACTGCCTGCGCTGCGGCAAGTGCAAGCCGGTCTGCGCCACGCATGTGCCGCGCGCCAACCTGCTCTACAGCCCGCGCAACAAGATCCTCGCGACCTCGCTGCTGGTGGAGGCCTTCCTGTACGAAGAGCAGACGCGCCGCGGCGTGTCCATCAAGCACTGGCAGGAGTTCGAGGACGTGGCCGACCACTGCACGGTCTGCCACAAGTGCCTCTCACCGTGCCCGGTCAACATCGACTTCGGCGATGTGACGATGAACATGCGCAACCTGTTGCGCAAGATGGGCCAGAAGACCTGGCGCCCCGGCAACGCGGCGGCCATGTTCATGCTGAACGCGACCAACCCCGAGACCATCAAGCTGGCCCGCACGGCGATGGTGGGCATAGGCTTCAAGCTGCAGCGCTTTGCAGTGGACCTGTTCAAGCCGGCTGGCCGCAAGCAGACGGCCGCGCCACGCGCGACGGTCGGCTCGGCGCCGATCAAGGAACAGGTCATCCACTTCATCAACAAGAAGCTGCCCGGCGGCCTGCCCAAGAAGACGGCGCGCGCGCTGCTGGACATCGAGGACAAGGACTACGTGCCCATCATTCGCCCGCCGTCGCTGGCGAGCGAGACCGAGGCCGTGTTCTATTTCCCCGGCTGCGGCTCGGAGCGCCTGTTCAGCCAGGTGGGCCTGGCCACGCAGGCCATGCTTTGGCATGCCGGCGTGCAGACGGTGCTGCCGCCTGGCTACCTGTGCTGCGGCTATCCGCAGCGCGGCTCGGGCCAGTTCGACAAGGCCGAGAAGATGATCACCGACAACCGGGTGCTCTTCCATCGCGTCGCCAACACGCTGAACTACCTCGACATCAAGACCGTCGTGGTGTCATGCGGCACCTGCTATGACCAGCTGCAGGGCTACAAGTTCGAGGACATCTTCCCCGGCTGCCGCATCATCGACATCCACGAGTACCTGCTGGAGAAGGGCATCACGCTCGGCTCCAAGACCAGCTACCTGTACCACGACCCCTGCCATTCGCCGATGAAGCTGCAGGAGCCGATGAAGACGGTGAAGGCACTGGTGGGCGAGAACGTCGTCAAGAACGAGCGCTGCTGCGGCGAGAGCGGCACGCTGGGCGTGACGCGGCCGGACATCTCGACGCAGGTGCGCTTCCGCAAGGAAGAGGAACTACTCAAGGCCGAGACGGCGTTGCGCGAGGCCGGCAAGGTCGGCGCGGACGAGAATCTGAAGATCCTGACCTCCTGCCCGAGCTGCCTGCAAGGCCTGAGCCGCTATGGCAACGACCTGCAGAACGGGCTGCTGGAAGCCGACTACATCGTCGTCGAGATGGCCCGCCAGATCCTCGGCCCGAACTGGATGCCGGAGTACGTGGCCAAGGCCAACAACGGCGGCATCGAGCGGGTGCTCGTTTGAGCGCTGTGTTGTGCCCGCTGTGTGACGGCGACGGCGGCTTCGTCGTCGCCCGCACGCCGCAGTTCCGCGTCGTGCGTGTGGTCGATGGCGACGAGGCGCGGCGCTTCCCGGCCTTCTACCGTCTCATCTGGACAGCGCATGTCGCCGAGTTCAGCGACCTGTCGGTCACCGATAGACACGCCTGCATGGACGCTGTCACCGAGATCGAGCGGGTTCTAAGGTCTTTGCTCGCGCCGACCAAGGTCAACCTCGCCACGCTGGGCAATGTCGTGCCGCATCTGCACTGGCACGTCATCGCCCGTTTCGACTGGGACAGCCACTTCCCCGCGCCTGTGTGGGCGGCCGCTCAGCGCGACGACGTGCCGGGTGGCGCGGCTGCACGTCTGGCGCAGCCGCTGGCGGCGGTGGACTCGGCAATCGCCCAGGCGCTCAGCCGTTGATGCGGACGCTGCGCGCGGCGGTGCGCGTGTCGCTGTTGGCCGGGGCGTTGGGGTCGATGAAGTCGACGCTGAAGCGGTAGATCTCGGCGCCGGCCGTGTCCTGACGGACGCATTCCAAGCCGTGCACGGCAGCGCGCACCTTGCGCGCCACGGTGTTGGAGACGCCCTTGGTCTTGACGCTGCCGACGCGGCCGTTCTCCAGCACCAGCTGCACCTTGACCTCGCCGTAGCGGCCCTCTTCAGCCCAGGTGCGGGCCAGCGCGGTTTGCAGCTGCTCGTCCATGCTGGCGCAGGCGGTATGCACGTCGTGGCGCGGCGTGGCTTCGACAACGCGGCCGCGCACCTCGACGCGCTCCATGGCGTTGGACTGCGCGAATGCGGGCGCGGCGGCCAGCGTCAGCGTGGCGAGAGTGGCGAACAGGCTGCGGGTGGAAGTGATGGTGGAAGTGCTTGCGGACATGAGGAACTCCTGGGCGTTGCGGGTGGGGGCTGGCAGACGCGGAATTGCGCTGACCTGTGCTCAGGCTAGGCGCACGGTTGAGCGGCCCCAAGGCGCAAGTGATGAGTTGCTGCCCGCATGCGACGGCCCGTGAAAAACGGTGCCTGAACTGAACTCGCGACGAACTCGCGCGGGCGGTGGCGCCATGTCATTCGTCACGATTTGCTGCCATCCGGACTTGCCCGCTCGGGGCGTTCACGTCCCTGCGTGCGGTGACAAGCGAGGTTTCGTGAAATCGCAAAACTGCAGGCCGCTTCGGAACGCGCCAACCCGTGAACAACGTGGCGCCCCCTGATGTGGAGATCCCACGGGCCGAGCCGGCTGCCGTCCGCCACGGCGACTTTTGCGGAACCACCATGAGAAACGTTTTTGCAAACAGGAGATCCCTGATCGCGCTGGCCTGCGGCCTGCTGGCGGCGGGAGCCGGCCAGGCCGGTGTGTCCAACGCCCAGGTCGATCTGGGTATTGCCAGCGCCGTACAGCGCGCAGCACCCGCCACCGACCGGTTGATCGTCGGCTACCGCGACGCTGCTGAGGCCGATGCCACGGACAACCGCGTGCTGCGCGCCCGCAGCGTCGACGCCACGGCCTTGTCCGGCCGCCTGGGCGCCATCAACGCCGCGCTCGCGCAGCGCGGTGCACAGGCCCGGCTGCTGCGCCAGACGGGCACCGGCGCCCATGTCTTCAAGCTCGACCGCACCCTGTCGCACGGCGAGCTGGAGCGCCTGGCCGCCGAGCTGAAGGCCAGCGACGCCAACATCGCCTACGCGGAGCCCGACCGCAAGATGTACCCGCTGTTCACGCCCAACGACACGAGCTACAACTCGCAGTGGGACTTGTACGAGACGACCGGCGGCATCCGCGCTCCGGCCGCCTGGGACCTGGCCACCGGCTCGGGCATCGTCGTGGCCGTCATCGACACCGGCATCCGCCCGCACGCCGACCTGTCCGGCCAGACGGTGGCCGGCTACGACATGATCAACGACACCACCGTGGCCGCCGACGGCAACGGCCGTGACAACGACCCGAGCGACCCTGGCGACTGGACGGCGGCCAACCAATGCGCGGCTGGCGACCCCGCCTACGGCTCCAGCTGGCACGGCACCCACGTCGCCGGCACCATCGCCGCCAAGACCAACAACGCCACGGGCGTGGCCGGCATCGCCTTCAACGCCAAGGTCCAGCCCGTCCGCGTGCTGGGCAAGTGCGGCGGCTACACCTCGGACATCGCCGACGGCATGATCTGGGCCTCCGGCGGCAGCGTCTCCGGCCTGCCGGCGAACGCCACGCCGTCGCGTGTCATCAACATGTCGCTGGGCGGCGGCGGCTCCTGCGACACCACCTCGCAGAACGCCATCAACAGCGCCCGCTCGCGCGGCACCGTCGTCGTCGTGGCGGCTGGCAACGAGAACCAGAACGCCAGCAACTCCAGCCCGGCCAACTGCTCGGGCGTCATCACAGTGGCGGCGACCAACCGCACCGGCGGCCGCGCCTACTACTCCAACTACGGCGCCATCGTCGCGTTGGCGGCCCCGGGCGGCGACGTGCGCTCGTCCAGCAGCAACGGCATCCTCAGCACGCTGAACGCCGGCACGCAGGCGCCCGGCGCCGATAGCTACGCCTACTACCAGGGCACGTCCATGGCCACGCCCCATGTGGCCGGCGTCGTCGCGCTGATGCTGAGTGCCAAGCCCACGGCCACGCCCGACCAGATCAAGGCGGCCTTGCAGAGCAGCGCGCGCGCCTTCCCGGCCACCTGCTCGCAGTGCGGCTCGGGCATCCTCGACGCGGCGGCGGCGGTGGCCGCCATCAGCGGCACGGGCGGCCTGCCGACGGTCAACGAGACCGAGTCCAACGGCAGCATCGCGACGGCCAACACCGTCTCGGCACCGGCCAACGTGGCGGGCACGATCAGCTCCAGCAGCGACACCGACTACTTCAAGGTGACGCTGCCGGCCGGCAAGACGCTGGCTTCGACGCTGACGATGAGCAACGGCAGCACCGACTTCGACCTCTACGTGAAGAACAGCTCGGGCACGACGCTGGCCAAGAGCGAAAAGGCGGCGGGGCAGGTCGACAGCGCCAGCTATGCCAACGGCGGCAGCAGCGCGGTGACGCTGTATGTGCAGGTGCTGAGGTACAGCGGCACGGGGGCGTATACGTTGAAGCTGCAGTGGTGAGGAGCTTGGGCTGTTGAAATGGAAACGGGGCTTCGGCTCCGTTTTTTTGTTTGGCGGTTGCTTTTGCGATGAGCCTTTTGACTCGTTGCATCGCGCCGGGAGTCCGCCCCGGCGGGCGGGTAACTTTCTTCTGCGGCGCCAGAAGAAAGTCACCAAAGAAGAGGCGCTGAATCCGCACTCCAGCGGCCTGTCGCGCTTGGCAGTGGATCGTGCCCAGACGCGACCCGCTGCGCTCTCGCTGCTGTCCTTGTGACGAGTGCCATCGCGCGCCCCTTCACGCCGCCTAACGCCGGCTGCACGCCGGGCTCACCAGGAATTGCCGCGTCGCTGGGGCGACGCTCCGGTGGATGCTGCGCGGTGATCGCGTCGCCCGAGCGGCGCTGTCTTTGGTATTGCTCGTGAGCCCGGCGTGCAGCCGCGCGTTAGGCGGCCCGCTGCTGCAATGGATGGTGTTGGTGACAAGGACAGCAGCGAGAGCGCAGCGGCTCGCGTCGTCCCGCTCAACCAGAGGCCGTTGCACGGCGCAGCTCGTGCATGTGGTGCTGGTGTGCGGTTCAGCGCCTCTTCTTTGGTGACTTTCTTCTGGCGCCGCAGAAGAAAGTTACCCCGCCGCCGGGCGGGACTCCCGGCAATGCAACGAGAAGACGCACGCTCTCCGCAAAAGCAACCACCAACACCAACACCAACCAACTCACCAAACCGTCAACGGATCACTCGCCACCATCGCGCTCCCCGCCTTGCACGAGAACGCCTGCCCGAAATACACCGCATTGCTCATCGGCGTCAGCACCCGGTACTTGGCCGGCGAATGCGTGTCGGTGCGCAGCTGGTTGATGAGGAACTCCATGCGTACCTTGGTGCGCCACACCAGCGCATTGCTGAGGAAGAAGCGCTGTGCCGGCGTATAGCCGTCGACCTTCTTGTCCGCCCCGCCGCTGCGCTTCAAGGCCCGCTGCAGCCCCTCGTACGCGATGGGCAAGCCCGAGATGTCGGAGATGTTCTCGCCCAGCGTGAGGCGTCCGTTGATGCTGTAGCCAGGTAGCGGCGAGATCGCGCCATAGCGCTCGGCCACCTTGTCGGCGCGCGCCTTGTAGCCGGCCGCATCGGCGGGCGTCCACCAATCGGTCAGCGAGCCGCTCGCGTCGTAGTTGCGGCCGCTGTCGTCGAAGTGGTGGGTGATCTCATGGCCGATGACCATGCCGATGCCGCCGTAGTTCACCGCGTCGTCCGCCTTTGCGTCGAAGAAGGGCGGCTGCAGGATGCCGGCCGGGAAGGTGATCTGGTTCAGCCCGCCCGCGAACGCGTTGACGATGTGCGGGCTGGTGCGCCAGCGGCCGCGCTCCACCGGTGCGTCCAGGTCCCGCATCTGCTGGCCGCTGTGCCACAGCGCCACCTTCAGCCAGTTGCCGGCGTAGTCGTTGCCGCTCAGTTGCAGGCCCTCGTACTGCGGCCATTTCTCGGGCGCGCCGATCATGGGCTGCATGCGCGCCAGCTTCTCCAGGGCCTTGGCCTTGGTGGGCGGCGTCATCCATTCCAGCTTCTCGATGCGCTCCTTCATGCTGGCGCGCACGTCGTCCACCAGCAGCAGCGCGCGCCGCTGCGCCTCGGGCGAGAAGGCGCGGGCGACGAACAGCTCGCCCAGCGCCAGCGCCACCGGCTCGCCGCCGGTGCGGCCGCCGATCTGCTGGATGACGTCCTCCGTGCGTGGCGCGGGCGCCTGCAGGCCGGTGATGGCCTTGCCGCGGTACTCGAACGAGGCATTGGCATAGGCCTTGGGCAGGCGAGGCGCGGCGGTGTCCAGCACGCGCAGGGCCAGGTAGCTGCGCCAGACCTCCAGCGGCGTCTCCGCAGCCAGCTTGCCGACGCGGGCGGCGAACTCCAGCTGGCCGACGAGAAGGCGCTGCGGCAGCTTGGCGCCGGCCGTCAGCACAGCGAGATAGCTCTGCCAGTCCAACCCCGGCGCGGCAGCGGCCAGCTCGGCCGGCGTCATCGGGTTGTAGTTGGCGTTGGGGTCGCGCAGCCTGGCGCGTTCGCGCGAAACCTCGGCCAGCTGGGCTTCGAAGGCCAGCAGCGCGTCCAGCTCGGCGTCGCCCGCCGGGCGGCCTGAGGCGCTCAGCAGCGTCTTCGCAAACGTCCGGTAGGCGGCGGTGACGCCGACCGTGCGCTCATCTGTTCGGAAGTAGTCGTCCCGGTCCGGCAGGCCCAGCCCGGCCTGGCTGAGCGCCAGCACGTTGCGCCGCGTGTCCTTGCGGTCGGGCTGCACGGCCCAGCCCAGCGGCGCGGCCACGCCAGCGCGCGCCAGCAGCGCGAGCAGGGCGGGCAGGTCCTCGCGGCGTTGCAGCGTGTCGATGCGGTTCAGCAGCGGCGTGACCGACGTCAGGCCGCGCGCCTCGATGGCGAGTTCGTCCATGCCGCTGGCGTAGTAGCTGGCAATCAACTTGAGGCCGGGCGTGGTCTGCTGCGCGGGCTTGTCGGCCAGCTCCTGCAACGCCCGATTCAGCAGTTCGTCGTTGGCCTGGCGCAGTTGCTCGAAGCTGCCGACGCGGGCGCGGCTGGCGGGCAGCTCGGTGGCGGCCTCCCAGTTGCCGTTGACGAAGGCATAGAAGTCGTCGCAGGGCTGGACGTCCCTGGACAGGCCGCTCAGGTCAAGGGCGGGGGCGAAGGTGGGGGCAGCAACCAGGCCGAGCAGGGTCGCTGCGAGGGCCAGGCGGTGGCGGGGAAAGCTGGGCATGAGGGTGGTGCGCAGAGCGATGGGAGGCGCTGATTAGAGCGCCGCAACCCTGCGCCGACCGGAAGACACGGGACGCAGCCAGGGGTTTCCACCCGGGCCGCCGCCTGTTCTGAGGGACACTCCCGCCATGCCTGCGCCCACCGAGATCACCGTCCACCAGCAGTCCCGCGCGCTGGAGATTGCCTTCGACGATGGCGCGCGTTTTCGCATCCCCTTCGAGCTGATGCGCGTCTACAGCCCCTCGGCCGAAGTGATGGGCCACGGCCCCGGCCAGGAGACGCTGCAGACCGGCAAGCGCGAGGTCGTCGTCACCGGCCTGGAGCCGGTCGGCCACTACGCCGTGCGGCCCGAGTTCTCGGACGGCCACGCCAGCGGCCTGTTCACCTGGGACTACCTCTACAAGCTCGGCAGCCAGCAGGACGCGCTGTGGCGCGACTACGAAGCCCGCCTCGCCGCCGCCGGCAAGAGCCGCGACGACGCCATGCCCGTCAAGGGCGGCGGCAGCTGCCACTCACACTGAATCCTTCCATGAGCCAGACCCACTTCGGTTTCAGTACGGTCGACGAGAACGAGAAGGCCAGCAAGGTCCGCGGCGTCTTCGACTCGGTCGCGTCCAAGTACGACCTGATGAACGACCTCATGTCGGCCGGCCTGCACCGGGCCTGGAAGGCCTACACCGTGCAGGTGGCCAACCTGAAGCCGGGCGAGCGCGTGCTGGACATCGCCGGCGGCACGGGCGACCTGGCGCGCGCCTTCGCCCGCAAGGTCGGCGAGTCGGGCGTCGTCGTCCACACCGACATCAACGAAGCCATGCTGCGCCAGGGGCGCGACCGCCTGCTGGACGAAGGCCTCATCCTGCCCACCAGCCTGGCCGACGCCGAGAAGCTGCCCTTCAAGAGCGAGAGCTTCGACCTTGTCGCCGTTGCCTTCGGCCTGCGCAACATGACGCACAAGGACCTGGCCCTGGCCGAGATGTGCCGCGTGCTCAAGCCGGGCGGCCGCCTGCTGGTGCTGGAGTTCTCGCGCATCGCCGAGCCGCTGCGCAAGCCCTACGACTGGTACTCCTTCAACATCCTGCCCAAGCTGGGCTCGCTGTTCGCGGGCGACGCCGAGAGCTACAAGTACCTGGCCGAGTCCATCCGCATGCACCCCGACCAGGCGACGCTCAAGGCCCTGATGAAGACGGCCGGCTTCGGCCATGTGGACGTGCACAACCTCAGTGCGGGCATCGTCGCCCTCCACGCCGGCATCAAGTGCTGATGTGAGCCCCTCGCCCAACCGCGCATCGCTGAACGCGAGCGAGTCTGGGCGGTCCCCCGCGGGGACGGCGATGCTCGCAGCATCGAGCCGCGAGCACATCGCTAGGCGGGCCGGCTTGGGAGCGGCCCGGCGCTCGGCCCGCTGAAGTCCCGCTGGCTGCGCCCCGTTTCATCAGTTCTTAGTTTTACCCTCCCCCAAGAACGTGGGGGTAAGGGAACTTGTCGCTTGAAACTGCTCTAACTGCGGGTTTGGCCCACTTTTATACGGGACAAGACCCCCATAGAAGCGACATATCCGGCCGCTACACTCGTCCGCTTCCCAGGGCCCGGACCCCTTCTACGCACAACAAGGACATCGAAAAGATGGCAAAGCGACTGATCAACCCCCGCGCTTCGTTGCTGGCTGCCGTTGCGGCTGCCATGCTGCTGGCGGCCTGTGGTGGTGACAAGGGCGACAAGGCTTCCCAGACGGYCGCCAAGGTCAACAAGGAAGAGATCACCGTCCACCAGATCAACTTCGTGCTGCAGCGCCAGCCAGGCCTCAAGCCCGAGCAGGCCGAAGCCGCGAGCCGCCAGGTGCTGGAGCGTCTGGTCGACCAGGAACTCGCCGTGCAGAAGGCGCAGGAGCAAAAGCTCGACCGCGACCCGCGCGTGGTGCAGCAGATCGAGGCCGCCAAGCGCGAAATCATCGCCCGCGCCTATGTCGAGCGCGTTGGCGAGTCCGTCGCCAAGCCCGCCAACGACGAGATCTCCAAGTACTACGCCGAGAAGCCGGCCCTCTTCAAGGAACGCCGCGTTTACAGCCTGCAGGAGCTGCAGATCGAGGCCAAGCCCGAGCAGTTTGCAGCGTTGCGCGCCAAGCTGGCCGAAGCCAAGAGCCTCAACGAGTTCGCCGAATTCCTGAAGGCCAACGACTTCCGCTTCACCGGCAACCAGGCCGTGCGCGCCGCCGAGCAACTGCCGCTCGCCAGCGTCGACACCATTGCCCGCATGAAGGACGGCGACTCCATGGTCAGCCCGGCGCCCAACGGCCTGACGGTGCTCTTCCTCGTCGGCTCGCGCAGCCAGCCGGTTGACGAAGCCCGCGCCCGCCCGGCCATCGAGGCCTTCCTGCTGAACCAGCGCAAGGCTGAAGCCGTGCAGAAGGACATCAAGGCGCTGCGCGACAGCTCCAAGATCGAATACGTCGGCAAGTTCGCCCAGCCTGCACCTGCGGCTGCGAGCGCTCCTGCTCCGGCCCCCGCGCCGGTCGCCGCCGAGGCGCCCGCGCCGGTTGTGTCTCCCGCTCCGGCCGCCAGTGGCCTGGATCCTGCTTCCATCTCCAAGGGCATGGGCCTGAAATGAAGATGATGATGACGATGCGACTTCCTCAACTGTTTCTCGCCGCTGCGCTCGGGCTGAGCGCACTGGGCGTTCAGGCCCAGACAGCGGCTCCGGGCACGGTAGCGTCGCCCGAGTACCGCCTCGGCTCCGGCGACGTCATCCGCATCGTCGTCTACCAGAACCCCGACCTGACCCTGGAGACCCGTGTCTCCGAGTCGGGCGTCGTCAGCTTCCCGCTGCTGGGCAACATCCGCATCGGCGGCCTGGGTGTCAGCGCGGCCGAGAAGCTCATCGCCGACGGCCTGAAGAGCGGCAACTTCGTCAAGTCGCCCCAGGTCTCGCTGACGCTGCTGCAGGTCAAGGGCAACCAGGCCAGCGTGCTGGGCCAGGTCAACCGCCCGGGCCGCTACCCCATCGAGACGGCCGACATGCGCCTGACCGACCTGCTGGCCAACGCCGGCGGCGTGGCCACCACGGGCGGCGACCAGCTCGTGCTCAGCGGCACCCGCAACGGCAAGCCCTTCCGCATGGAGATCGACCTGCCCGGCGTCTTCAGCGCCGACCAGAACCGCGCCAACGACGTGCTCATCCAGAACGGCGACGTCCTCTGGGTCGACCGTGCGCCTCTCGTCTACATCTACGGCGAAGTGCAACGCCCCGGCCCGATGCGGCTGGAGCGCGGCATGACGCTGATGCAGGTCCTCGCCGCCGGTGGTGGCCTGAACCAGCGCGGCACCGAGCGCGGCATCCGCGTGCACCGCAAGGGTGCCGACGGCAAGGTGCAGGTGATGCCAGCGGTCATGGACGACGGCGTCAAGGATGGTGACGTCGTGTACGTCAAGGAAAGCCTGTTCTGATTTTCTCGGGAAATCTGCGATGAACTTTGTTCAATTTTTGGCCATTCTGCGTGCGCGCTACAAGATGGCACTCGGCGTGTTCGCTGGCATCGTCCTACTCGCCCTTGTGCTCAGTCTGGTCTGGCCCAAGAGCTACACGGCGGCGGCCTCGGTCGTGATCGACTCGACCAAGCCGGACCCGCTTGCTGCTGTGCTGTATCCCGGTGGCGTCAACCCGAGCCTGATTGCCACGCAGATCGACGTGATCCAGAGTGATCGCGTTGCATTCAAGGTCGTGCGCAACCTCAAGCTCAACGAAAATCCGCAGATCCGTGAGCAATGGCAGGCCGCGACCAAAGGCGAAGGTTCGATCGAGCAGTGGCTTGGCACCGTGTTCCAGAAGGCCTTGGACGTGAAGCCTTCGCGCGAGTCGAATGTCGTCACCATCACCTACAAGGCCGCTGACCCCAAGTTCGCTGCAGCCCTGGCCAACGCCTTCGTGCAGGCGTATCTCGAAACCAATATTGACATGCGTGTCGAGCCGGCGCGTCAGTACTCGTCCTTCTTCGACCAGCGAGCCAAGGAGGCCCGCGACGTCCTTGAGAAAGCACAGTCCAAGCTGTCCGATTTCCAAAAGGACAAAGGCATCATCGCCACCGATGAGCGCCTGGATGTCGAGAATGGCCGACTGAACGAACTGTCATCGCAGTACGTCGGTCTGCAATCACTGGCATCGGATTCGGTCAGCCGGCAGGCAGCCGCCCGTGGGGCCAGTTCTGACCGCATGCAAGAGGTGCTGAACAACCCGCTGATCAGCAGCCTCAAAGCGGATCAGGCGCGCCTGCAGGCACGGCTGCAGGAGCTGACATCCAAGCTCGGCGACAGGAACCCGCAGGTCATCGAGACGCGCGCCAACCTGGCTGAACTCAAGACCCGTATCGACAGCGAAACGGGCAAGGTCAGCAGTTCGCTGGGCATCGCCAACAACATTAACCAACAGCGCGCCGGCGAGACCAAGGCGCAGCTTGAGGCTCAACGCACCAAGGTCCTGCAGATGAAGGCCGTTCGCGATGACGGCGCCGTGCTGGTGCGAGATGTGGAGAACGCCCAGCGCACCTATGACATGGTCATGCAGCGCTTCAACCAGACCACGCTGGAGAGCCTGGCCACGCAGAGCAATGTGTCCGTGCTGTCACAGGCCTTCCCGCCCATCGACCCAGCATCACCCAAGATCGTGCTGAATATGGCCGTGGCCATCTTCGCTGGCGCTCTGTTGGCCATCGCGATCGTCGTTGCCATGGAGATGCTGGATCGCCGCGTCCGCAGCGTCGAAGACGTCGCCCAGGCCGTGGGCCTACCGATCATTGGTGTTTTGCCCTCGCCGAGTGCCCGGCGCCGGCTGTTCGGCAAGGCGGCCAAGGCCAATTTGATGCAACAACGCCTGCTTGGTCAGGCACCTGGCAAGGCGRCCTGAGCAGATGAACGCCGCAACTTCTGGAGCATCCGTGAACGCCCCCGCCGACTTGCATGAGCGCCCGATTGGCGACTTGATCCGTGACGCTCGCAACCTCAGCGCCGCTGAGGTCGAGAAAGTGCTGAGCTATCAGCGCCAACATGGCGTGCGCTTCGGTGAAGCCGCCGTCACGCTCGGTTTGGCCAGTCCGGACGATGTGTTGAACGCGCTTGCGCAGCAGTTCCACTATCCATTGGCCAATGCCGAGCGCCGCGTGGCGAGCCCGGAGCTGATCACCCTGCTGCAGCCCTTTTCTGTGCAGGCCGAGGCCATCCGTGCGGTGCGCAGCCAAGTCACCATGCGGCTCAGCAAGCCCGAAACGGTGCGTCAGGCCATGGCCGTCATCAGCCCCGACCGGGGCGACGGCAAGACGTATTTCGCCGCCAATTTGGCCGTGGCACTGGCTCAGCTCGGTGGTCGAACGTTGATCGTCGATGCAGACCTGCGAGGCCCGCGCCAGCACGAGGTGTTCAAGGTCAGCAACGCCGCTGGATTGTCTTCTCTGCTGTCGGGCCGTTCAGAGACGCAGGTCATCCAGTCGGTTGAGGGCGTGCCTGGTCTGTTTGTGCTGCCTGGTGGGCCCATACCGCCGAACCCGCTCGAACTCATCGAGCGCCCGGCCTTTGGCCTGTTGGTCCGCGAGCTGACAGCTAAGTTCGATCATGTCGTTATTGATACGGCTGCAGCCTCGCAGGGGTCGGACGCCTGTGTCGTGGCCGCCAAGTGCGGTGCCGCCCTTGTGCTGACACGCCGGCATGAGAACAAGGTGGCCGCGTTGCAGGATCTGGTCGCCAGCATGGCCGGTAGTTCCGTGCAATTGATCGGCGCCGTGGTCAACGAGTTCTGAAAGAGAGGGTGTGACGTTGTGTCCGCTGCTTTCGACTCGCCGCTTTCAATGCCGAAAGTGACTTCACAGTCTGTCAGGTCCTGGGTTCCGCTGGGGCTGTTGTTGCTGGGCTGGGCCATCATGTATGGCCCCAGCTACTACGCGCTCTCAACAACGATCTGGGCGAGCGACGAGCAAGGGCATGGGCCCATCATCCTTGCCGTCAGCGCTTGGCTGCTGTTTCGTAGGCACGCCCAGTTCGCAGAGCTCAAGCGCGCACCCAGCAATTTTTTCGGCGCTGTCGTCCTGCTGTTTGGCGTCGGCGCTTACGCCATCGGGCGCTCGCAGACCATCTGGACCTTCGAGATCGGCTCGCAGATCCTGGTGCTGATCGCGCTGTTGCTCTTTTTCTTCGGTCGCGCAGGCGTGAAGCTGGCATGGTTCCCGCTTCTGTTTCTTGTATTCATGATTCCTTGGCCGGGTGATTGGGTGTCGCTGGTGACCTCGCCGCTCAAGTCCGCGGTATCGGCCTTGGCGTCGAGCATTCTTTATGCAGTTGGGTATCCCGTCGGACGTTCCGGGGTGATTTTGACCGTGGGGCAGTATCAGCTGTTGGTGGCTGATGCCTGCGCAGGCTTGAATTCGATGTTTACGCTGGAGGCGCTTGGCCTGCTTTACATGAATATCATGCAGTACACCTCGGCGGCGAGGAATGTGGCGCTGGCCATCTTGATCATTCCGATTTCATTTGTGGCCAACGTGATTCGCGTGATGATACTGGTGCTCGTGACC
>NZ_JBGCUM010000063.1:0-27561 GCF_054177665.1 Roseateles sp. P5_E8
TGGGTACAACGCGGCCCGTTGCCGTAGTGTTAACAGGCCCTCGCCCGCTCTGCGAGGAACTGCGCATTTTCCGCAGCTCCCGGCGGCGAAACTCATGCCGAGAAGCTCCCTTGCAATTGGTAACGTGCTCCGGGGTGGGTCAATTTCACGGAAGTGACCGCCACGCCGCGGCTGTAGGTGATGCGCTTGACCACCAGACAGGGGTCGCGGCGGCTGATGCCGAGCAGCTTGGCCTCGACCTCGCCGGTCAGCGCCGCCTCGATCATGTAGCGCGCTTCAGACAGCGGCGCCACTTCCAGCAGGTAGTGGGTCGGCGTGATGCGCGTGAAATCCTGTGCCAGGTAGTCAGGCGCGCAGGCCGGGTTGACGGCGCGCTCCTCGCACTGGATGGCGTGGCCGTTCTCCAGGTGCACGATGAGGCTCAGGAACACCGGCGCGCCGCGCTTCAGCCCCAGCTCGGCGGCCTGCTGCGGCGTGGCCTTGCCTTTGGTGAGGGCATGCACGCGCGCTTCGTGCTGGCCGCCGCGCTCCAGGATCTCCTCGTGCACGTCGCGCACGTTCAGCGTCGACGAGATGCGGTGCAGCTGGGCGACGAAGCTGCCCACACCTTGCACGCGCTCGATCAGCCCCTCCTGCACCAGCTCGCGCAGCGCCCGGTTCACCGTCATGCGACTGACCTCGAACAGCGCGACCAGTGCGCCTTCGCTGGGCAGCAGGTCGCCGGCCACCCAGTGGCTGCTGGCGATGCCTTCGCGCAGATGGTTCTTGACCTTGAGGTATTGGGGCTCGGGGCTGGCGGGGCTTCTTGGCATGCCGGCATCCTAGTTGACTCGACTTGTATAGACAACTAGAGTTCGCCCGGCTTTCAAGGAGTTCCGGATGACCGCCCTGCCCCGTCCAGTCAAAGCCCCCACGGGCACGCAACTCAGCTGCAAGAGCTGGCTGACCGAGGCCGCCTACCGCATGCTTCGGAACAACCTCGACCCAGCCGTGGCCGAGAACCCGGACGCGCTGGTCGTCTACGGCGGCATCGGCAAGGCGGCGCGCAACTGGGAGGCCTTCGACGCCATCCTGCAAAGCCTGCGCGAACTGAATGACGACGAGACGCTGTTGATCCAGTCCGGCAAGCCGGTGGGCGTTTTCCGCACGCATGCCGATGCGCCGCGGGTGCTGCTGGCCAACTCCAATCTCGTGCCGGCCTGGGCGACGTGGGAACACTTCCACGAACTGGACCGCAAGGGCTTGATGATGTACGGCCAGATGACGGCTGGCAGCTGGATCTACATCGGCAGCCAGGGCATCGTGCAGGGCACCTACGAGACCTTTGTCGAAGCGGCGCGCCAGCACTACGGCGGCGTGGCCAAGGGCAGATGGGTGCTGACCGCCGGCCTGGGCGGCATGGGCGGCGCGCAGCCGCTGGCGGCCACCTTCGCGGGCTTCTGCTCGCTGAACATCGAGTGCCAGCAAAGCCGCATCGACTTCCGCCTGAAGACGCGCTACGTGGACGAGCAGGCGCTCGACCTCGACGACGCGCTGGCCCGCATCCAGGCCCACACCGCCGCCGGCCGCGCGGTGTCGGTCGCGCTGCTGGGCAACGCGGCGGAGATGCTGCCAGAGCTGGTCAGGCGTGATGTGAAACCCGACCTCGTGACGGACCAGACCAGCGCCCACGACCTCATCAACGGCTACTGCCCGCCCAGGTGGAGCGTTGAGCAATGGAAGGCCGCGTCGGCAGACCCGGCTCAACACGCCGAATTGAAGGCCGCCGCCGCTGCCGGCTGCGCGACCCACGTGCAAGCCATGCTGGCCTTCAAGGCCCAGGGCATTCCGACGGTGGACTACGGCAACAACATCCGCCAGGTCGCACTGGACCAGGGCGTGAGCAACGCCTTCGACTTCCCCGGCTTCGTGCCCGCCTATGTGCGGCCGCTGTTCTGCGAGGGCAAGGGGCCGTTCCGCTGGGTGGCGCTGTCGGGCGACCCGGACGACATCCGCAAGACCGACGCCAAGCTGAAGGAACTCTTCCCCCAACACGCCGCGCTGCACCGCTGGCTGGACATGGCCGCCGAGCGCATCGCCTTCCAGGGCCTGCCGGCGCGAATCTGCTGGCTGGGCCTGGGCGAGCGCCACATCGCCGGCCTGGCCTTCAACGACATGGTGAAGAGCGGCGAGCTGAAGGCGCCCATCGTCATCGGCCGCGACCACCTGGACAGCGGCTCTGTCGCCAGCCCCAACCGCGAGACCGAGGGCATGAGGGATGGCTCCGACGCCGTGTCCGACTGGCCGCTGCTGAACGCGCTGCTCAACACCGCCGGCGGCGCCACCTGGGTGAGCCTGCACCATGGCGGCGGCGTGGGCATGGGCTACTCGCAGCACTCGGGCGTCGTCATCGTTGCCGACGGCACGGACGCGGCGGCCAGGCGCCTCTCGCGCGTGCTGTGGAATGACCCCGGCACCGGCGTCATGCGCCACGCCGACGCCGGCTACGAGTCGGCCGTTGCCTGCGCCAACAAGAACAACCTGAACCTGCCCTCGCTATGAAACTCATCCCCGGACAACTCACGCTCGCCCAGCTCGCCGACATCGCCGCCGGCCAAGGCAAGCTCCAGCTCGACGACTGGGCGCCGGTGGACAAGAGCGCCGCCCTCGTCGCCGCCGCGGCCGCGGGCGACGCACCGGTCTACGGCGTCAACACCGGTTTCGGCAAGCTGGCCAGCACGCGCATCGCCAAGGACCAACTCGCGCAGCTGCAGCTCAACCTGATCCGCAGCCACGCGGTGGGTGTCGGCGCGCCGATGTCGCCCGAGGTGGTGCGGCTGATGCTGGCCACCAAGGCAGGCAGCCTGGCACGGGGCTTCTCGGGCGTGCGCCGCGTCGTCATCACCGCGCTGCTGGACGCCTTCAACGCCGGCTTCATTCCCTATGTGCCCTGCCAGGGCTCGGTCGGCGCGAGTGGCGACCTGGCGCCGCTGGCCCACCTGACGCTGGCACTGATGGGCGAAGGCGAGGCGCTGGTGAAAGGCCAGCGCGTGCCGGCCCGCGAGGAGCTGGCGCGGTTGAAGCTGCCACCGCTGACGCTGGCGGCCAAGGAAGGCCTGGCCCTCATCAACGGCACCCAGGCCAGCACGGCGCTGGCGCTGCATGCGCTGCTGCGCTTCGAGGGCTTGTTCGCCACGGCACTGGCCAGCGGCGCGATGACGCTGGACGCCGCGCGCGGCAGCGACGGTCCCTTCGACGCCCGCATCCACGAAGTGCGCGGCCAGCCCGGCCAGATCGAGGTGGCGGCCGTCTACCGCGAGCTGCTGGCCGGCAGCGCCATCCGCGCGTCCCACCGCGAGGGCGACGAGCGCGTGCAGGACCCGTACTGCCTGCGCTGCCAGCCCCAGGTCATGGGCGCCTGCCTGGACCAGGCGCGGCACACGGCGGCCGTGCTCGTCTGTGAGGCCAATGCGGTGACCGACAACCCGCTGGTGTTCGACGATGTGATGTTGTCGGGCGGCAACTTCCACGCCGAGCCGGTCGCGTTTGCGGCCGACAACCTGGCCCTGGCCATCGCTGAGGTGGGCGCCATCGCCGAGCGCCGCATCGCCATGCTCATCGACCCCGGCATCTCGCGCCTGCCGCCCTTCCTGACCGCCGACGCCGGCCTGCACAGCGGCTTCATGATTGCCCATGTGACGGCAGCCGCGCTGGCCAGCGAGAACAAGAGCCTGGCCCACCCGGCCAGCGTAGACAGCCTGCCGACCAGTGCGAACCAGGAAGACCATGTGTCGATGGCGACCTTCGCCGCGCGCCGCCTGCACGCCATGCTGGACAACACGGCCCACATCGTCGCCATCGAGATGCTGGCGGCCGCGCAAGGCATCGACTTCCTGCGGCCACTGACGAGTTCAGCGCCCGTCGAGGCGCTGCACGCAAGGCTGCGCGCAGACTGCGCGAGCAGCCCGGCCGACCACTACCTCGCGCCGGATATCGAGCGCGCCGCGGCGCTGGTGCAGGCGGGCGTGCTGAAGTCGCACCACGCGCCTGCTCTTTAGTACCTGCCTGCCGCCCCAGCCACACGCAGGAAGACGTAGGCAAACCACACCACGACGGCCCGGTGCATCCATGCACGCAGGCCCTTGCCGCCCGCTGCGCCGACACGCTCGGACCCGGCCAGCGCGGCCTCGATCTCGGCGGCGAGCTGGGTCGCGAAGCTGCGGTCCAGCACGACGACGTTGGCCTCCAGGTTGACGAGCAGGGACAGCGGGTCGATGTTGGAGCTGCCGACCGTGGCCCATTCGTCGTCGACGATGGCGACCTTGGCATGCAGGAAGGCGGGCATGTATTCGTAGATCTCGATGCCGTGGCGCAGCAGGTCGGCATACAGCGCCTCTGCGGCCCAGCCGGCGATGCGGTAATCCAGCTTGCCCTGCAGCAGCAGGCGCACGCGCACGCCGCGGTCGGCGGCGCCGCGCAAGGCGTGGCGGATGCGCTGGCCGGGATAGAAATACGGGCAGACGATGTCGACGCTGTGGCGCGCGTTGCGGATGGCGTCGGCGTAGGCATGCTCGATGGTGCGGCGGCGACGCAGGTTGTCGCGCAGCACGAAGGCGGCGCAGACGGGCGGCAGCCGCGACGACGGCTCGGGCAGTCGCTGCGGGCCGCGCCAGAGCTGGGTCAGCCACAGGCTGAAGCGGCGGCGCAGGGGCACGTAGTCCAGCAGCGCATCGTCAAAATCGCGCCCCAGCCAGGCACGTGACCAGATCGAGCGCACGCTGTGACTCACTAGGTCGACGAGGCCGCCACCGATCTGCACGGCGAAGTCCAGCCGCGGCAGCTCGCTGAGGCCGTGGCGCATGTCCAGGCGGTCGTCGATGACATTGATGCCGCCGACGAAGGCCAGGTCGTTGTCGACGACGCAGAGCTTCTGGTGCAGGCGGCGCAGCTGGCCGCGCTTGAACCAGTCCCACCAGCGGTCCATGGGCCGGAACACCGCCAGCGCCACGCCGCTGCCGGCAAAGCGCTTGCGCAGCGTCGCGAGGCTGGCGGCGCTGCCGAAACCATCGACGACGACGCGCACGCGCACGCCGCGTCGGTCGGCCGCCAGCAGCGTGTCGACGAGGGCGAGCGAGGTGTCGTCGTGATGAAAGATGTAGGTCGCCAGCCAGACCTCGTGGCGCGCGCGGGCGATGGCCGCCTGCATGGCCGGGAAGAGCTGGTCGCCGCCGCGCAGCAGTGCTATCTCGTTGCCGCCGACGAAGCCGGTGTCGGCGGCCGAGTGTCGCGTGCGCCGCCTCGACCCGAGGCGTCTCATTCCAGCGCCAGTTCCACCACCAAGGGCAGATGGTCAGACATGCGGGCCCAGCTGGGCCCGCGCGGCACCTGCACGCCCGTGCAGCGCAGGCCGCGCGTGTAGACGCGGTCCAGCGCAAACACCGGCAGGCGCGACGGGAAGGTGGCCGGGCGCGGGCGACCGTGTGGCGGTGACGCGCGGCGCAGCCCGTTCAGGCGCATTGCCGCATCCAGGCGCTCACCCCAGTCGTTGAAGTCACCGGCTACCAGCACGGGCGCGCCCTCCGGCACATGCTCGCTCACGAAGGCCGCCAGGCGGTCGACCTGGCGCATGCGGCTGGAATGGATCAGCCCGAAGTGCGCGACCACGACATGCACCATCGTGCCATGCCAGTGCACGGGCACATGCAGCAGGCCGCGTTGCTCGAAGGAATGGTCGGACACGTCGTGGTGACCGATGTCGCCCATGGGCCAGCGCGACAGCAGCGCGTTGCCGTGCTCGCCGCCCTTGGTGACGGCGTTGGTGCGGTAGGCCACCTCGTAGCCCTCGGGCGCCAGGAACTCGGCCTGCCCCTTCTCGGGCCAGCCGAACCAGGTGCGGTCGAACTGCGCCGCCTCGCGGTGGTGGAAGAGGCGCACCTCCTGCAGGCAGACGAGGTCGGCGTCCAGCGCCTCCACACCCATCTGCAGGTTGTGGATCTCCAGGCGCTTGGCGGGGCCCAGCCCGCGCACGCCTTTGTGGATGTTGTAGGTCGCGACGCGCAGCACGTCGCCGGGAGGATGGGGGGTGGGGCGTGCGGCGGATCTCATGACCATCAAGGCATCGTGGCGGCGGTGAACCGTGGCAACTGCAGCACTGCCTCGGCGTTGGACGGCGAGAAGCAGCGGTCCGCAGCCTCTTGCCAGGGCAACCAGAGCCACGATAGATGCTCGCGCGGCGCCAGCGTGGGCGTCAACGCCGATGGCAGCTGTAGGCCAAAGACGTGTTCGGTGTTGCGCGTGACACCGGGCGCGTAACGATGCCGCCATTGCGGGTAGATGTCGTAGACGTTCGCCAGTTGCCAGTCGGTCAGCTCGCCGCCAGCAGCAGCAATGTCAAAGCCCGTTTCCTCCACCACCTCGCGCCGCGCGGTCTCGGCGGCCGGCTCGTCAACGCTGTCCTTGGAGCCGGTCACGCTCTGCCAGAAACCGGGGTGGTCGGCCCGCTCGATCAGCAGCACCCGCAGGTCGGGCGTGTGGATGACGACGAGGACCGACTCGGGAATCTTGAAGGGCTTGGCCGACTGCATAGCGCCAGCATAGCCGTGGCTCTGGCGCCGTCAGCCGCCCTGCGCCTTGCGTTTGGCGACCTCGGGCGGCAGCTCCTTGGCCTGAAGTTCTCGCACCTGGGCGACGAGCTGGTTGTGCGCGTCCATGAAGGCGGCGGCGATGACCTTGCCCTCGTTGGTATTGCTCCAGCCCGCGCCGGCCGCACCGCCCAGCTTGCCAACGATGGCGCCGCCCATGCCCAGGTCCGTCACCTCGACGGACCCGGTGGACGCGGCGACCTGCTCGGTCGTCTCGTTGTCGGTCAGCAGCAGCGCGGCCTGGGCCTGCTTGAGCTTGACCTGCTCGGCCGCGCCAACCAGCTTGTTCAGATAGGGAATGGCCTGCAGGATGCCGCCGATCTGGCGGCCGGCGTCCTGCTCGCTGAAGGTGAGGCTGGGCGTCAGGCTGTACTGGGCCTCGTAGCCCTTGCCCTTGCTGACCGTGTTGCCCTGCTGGCGCAGGATGCCGGCGTCCTTCAGCTCCTGCTCGCGCACCGTGGCCTTCAGGCCGGCCGCGCGGTCGACAACGCGAAAGCAGCCGCTCTGCTGGGCCAGCAGGCGCACCAGCGGCACCGGGCTGGCGGGCAGCTGGTAGCTGCTGGAATAGCCGTAGCCGTTGGGGTTCTCGACCAGGGCCAGCGTCGCCACCGGTGCCGTGCATTTGACGAGTTCGCGGCTGGCGTTATGGGCGCCGGCCGGGCCGGCCGAGCCGCTGATGACCGACCCGCCCTCGCCCAGGGTGGTGGACTGCTTGCCGCAGGCGGCGAGCAGCAGGGCGGCGGCGGGAAGGGCGAGCAGGAGCAGTTTCTTCATGGCCGCGAGTCTGCCTCCCCGCGCGCGCCCCACCGGCCCTAGAACATGGGACAAGGCGACAGCCGCCCCCTCACTTAGGGTAGAGCACCATCTGCGTGCAACGGAACAGCGCCATCGTCTTGCCGGTGTCCTTGTGCGTGACGACGGCGTCCCAGACCTGGGTGGTGCGGCCCAGGTGCACGGCCTTGGCCACGCAGGCCGCCGTGCCCTCGCGCGCCGTACCGAGGTGGTTGGATTTCAGCTCGACGGTCGTGAAGCCGACTGCGCCTTCCGGCAGGCTGGCCACGCAGCCGTAGCCGGCGCAGGTGTCGGCCAGCGTGACGATGCTGCCGGCATGCAGGAAGCCGTTCGGCGCCATCAGCTCGGGCCGCACCGGCAGCTCGGCGTGCACTTCGCCGCCCTCGACGTGGGTGATGTTGATGCCGAGATAGCCCGGCAAGTACTTGGCGCCGAACTGGTTGAATTGGGTGCTGTCGGGCATGACGCCTCCGCTGGATGGCCGGTCATCGTAGTGAGAAGGAAGCCTCTTTGCGCGTTACCTTGCAATCGCCCAGCAAGGCCCCGACTCGGTCCCCGAAGAGCGGGCTGCGCCGGGAGGCGGGGGCACGCAATTGCTCCGTTGCTTGGGCCAGAGGCCCAATCCTTCGCCAGGCACAAACAGTCCTCAGGACTGTTTGTGTCCGGGCTCAGTCCCCCGGGCCGCAAGCGGCCCTCCTCCTTTACCTGCGCAATTGCGCGCCCCACCTCCCGGCTTCTCCACCGTAAGCGTTCTTCGTCGAGCAGCCCCGGCGCAGCGTCAAGCAGGAGGGCGGGCAGGCCTGCTGCGAAGGTAAAGGAGGAGGCCGCACAGCGGCCGGGGGACACGCAGCAGCAGGTCTGCCCGTCCTCTTGCGCCCCACCCACGGTTGCCCAGGCATCACCAAGCAAGGCTCACAGAGCCTACAAAAAAGGCCGGCATCACTGCCGGCCTTGTCGCTTCAGGCTGAAAAGATCAGCTGCGCGTCAGCGTCGCCTTCAGCATGCTGTTGAGCATGTCCTGCGTCTCGGCCAGGTGGGCCTTGGTCTCGACCGACAGGCCCGGCTTGGCCGAGGCCGTGCGCAGGTCGTTGGCCAGCTGAGTGGCGTGCCAGCGCGCCATCGAGAAGGCGTCGGCGTAGACGGTGGCGCCGTTGGTCGAGCGGTTCAGCTGGGCTTGCAGACGCTTCAGGTATTCGCGCTGCAGGCTGCGCCGCATGCGGTCGATCTCGGCACCCGTCTTGAGCTCGCTGAACACCGCGTTCTGCAACGTGCCGTACACCTCGCTCAGCGAGACCGCGCCTTTGCGCTGGGCCTCGGGCAGGTAGCCGCTCTGGTCGATGAGGCGGCGCGCGGTGGCGGGCGACATCAGGCGGTCCAGCACGCGGCCCTGCAGGGCGCTGACGGTGTCGGGGATGGACAGCGGCAGGCCACGTTCCCACTCGTTGTAGTCCAGCGTCTGCATGGCCAGGAACTCAGGGCGGAACTTGAACGAGTCGCTGGACAGCAGGCCGGTGGCGATGAAGCGCAAGGCCTCGCGCTGCTGGGCGTTGTCCACCGGCTTGAAGGCGGGGCCCGGCGTGACGCCCGGCACGATGCGCTCGGCCTGGATACCGCCCACGTACTTGCTGACGTTGTTGGCCGTCATGCCCAGTTGGCGGAAAGCCTCGAACACCGAGCGGCGGCTGCGCAGCGGGTCCTCGCCGGCCTCGGGTTTGCGGGTTTGCACGCGCTCCCACAGCTCCTGGCTGAGCTTGAGGCGCTTCTTGGCATAGGCCAGCGGGTCGTCGCCCAGGTCGCGCTGGTTGGTGCGCGGGTCGAAGCCATCGTAGATGCCGCCGGTGCCCTGGTCGAAGTCGTCGCCGAAGGCCAGTTGCGGCTCGGTGGAGCGCGCGGCGATGCGGCCCAGCTCGCCGGCTTCCTGCTCGGCGGCGATGGGCTTGTAGGCGTACTCGATGGCCCAGTAGTCGTAGGCGCCCAGCGTCGTGTTGGTCACGCTGGTCTTGGCCTCGCCCTTGAGCGGCAGGTTGTAGGCGTTGTAGTCCATCACCGAGTTGGAGATGCCGTTGGCCTCGGTGAAGGTCTTGTCCTTCAGCTGCGCCTGGGTGATGGTCGTGGACGAGCGGAAGTTGTGCTTGAGGCCCAGCGTGTGGCCGACCTCGTGCATGACGACGTCCTTCATCACCGCCTGGGCCAGCGCCTCGGCCTCGGGGCCGTTGGTGTCCAGCCCGTCGCGCAGGGCCAGCAGGTCGAGCGCGAAGCCGAACTCGCTGGCCTGGTCGGCCATGTAGGTGCAGAGCTGGTCGGCCAGCGCGTGCTGGCTGCGCTCGCCCGTCCAGCTGCTGTGGCTGTGGTCGTGTGCCTGGTAGCCGGCCGGCACGTCGTCCGCGGCCAGGCGGCGGGTGCCGCGGCCGAAGACGTCGCTCATGCCGATGTCGGCGTCCAGGATTTCGCCGGTGCGCGGGTCCTTGTGGCTGGGGCCGATGGCGAAGCCGACGTCCGAGCCGGTGAACCAGCGGATGGACGCGTGCGTCGAGTCCATGTTGTCCCAGTCGGCGTCATCGGGCTGCTGCTTGGCGACCACGGCGTCCTTGAAGCCGATCTTCTCGAAGGCCTTGTTCCACTCCAGGATGCCGGCCTTGACGGAGTCGCGGTATTTGGCGGGGATGTTCTTGTCCATCCAGTAGACGATGGGCTGGACCGGCTCGGACAGCGCCGCCGCCGGGTCCTTCTTCTCGAGGCGCCAGCGGGCCACCATGTGCACGCGCGGGTTGGGCTTGAGGTCGTCGCCGAGGTTGCTGTAGCTCTCCATGAAATGACCCAGGCGTGGGTCGGCATGGCGCACGGCGGCCGGCGCTTCAGGTAGCGCGCGGAAGCTGTAGACGAAGCTGAAGAACATCGAGCGCGGGTCCGGCGTCGCTTGCGGCGGCGTGGGCACGGGCACCGGCACGGGCACCAGCGGCGGCGCGGGGATGCGCGGCGTGGCGAAGTGCACGCGGGCGGTCAGCGTGGAGATCTGCGCGTCGGCGCGGGTCGCCTCGATGAAGGAGTTGGCGCGGTCCGGCGCGTAGGGCAGGCGGAAGGCCGTTTCCAGGCGCGTGGAGTAGCCGGGGATGTCATTCAGCAGGAAGCCGCTGGCGTCCACCAGCACGGACTTGCGGTCCGGGTGATCGGCGCTGGCCACAGGGCCGGACGTGATCAGGCTGGGCGAGAAGGCCTGGTCCAGCGCGGCCTTGGTGGCGGCGTTGTCGGTGCGGAACTTGGTGTTCAGCGCGATCAGCTGGACGTGGTTGCCGATGCGGCGCCACTCAGCCAGCTCCTCGCCGATCATCTGGCTGGCGTACAGGCCGCGCTCGCCGATGGAGTTGGCGACGTTGACGCTGAACAGGAAGGGCTTGTTGAAGGCCTCCTTGGGGATCTCGATCCAGGTCTTTTCGTCCTTGCGCCAGATCGGGTAGAGACCCGGCTGCTCCTTGGCGCCGCGGATGATCTCGGCGAAGGGCTTGGGGGCGGTGGGGTCGGCGGGCGGGCGGGCACCCGGCGTGGCCGGGGCGGAGGCTGCGCCAGCAGGCGCCGAGGCCGCGCCGGTGGGCGGGGTCTGGGCCTGGGCTGCGGTGGCCAGCGCGATCAGCGCGGCGGTGGCAAGGGCAGTGCGGTGCATCCGAATCATGCGAAGCGTCCGAAAAATGAAGAAAAACGATCACTGTGGACGGCGACGACACTGGCGTCAATTGGGTGACGTCACCGTCGCGTCGTAACAAAGCTTCCCAACAAAACTTCCGTCATGGAACTCACGCATCTCATTTATTTACACGGCTTTCGTTCTTCGCCGGGCTCGGCCAAGGCGCTGCGCATGGCAGCCTGGGCGGCGCAGCAGCCGGGCCTGACTTTCGCCTGCCCGCAGCTGCCACCCTCCCCGCTGGACGCGATGGCCCTCGTCGCCGGGATCGTGGCCGGCTGGCCGGCGACGGGGTCGGCCGTCATTGGCAGCTCGCTGGGCGGCTTCTACGCGACGGCGCTGGCCGAGCAGCGCGCCCACCGCGGCTGGCGAGCAGCCGTGCTGAACCCGGCCGTGAACCCGGCGCGCGACCTGGGGCAGCACATCGGCGAGCTGAGCGCCTGGCATGACCCCACGCTGAAGTTCGACTTCACGGCGCAGCATGTCGCCGAACTAGCCGCGCTAACACCGCCGGCCACGCTGACCCGCCCGCTGCGCTACTACGCGCTGATCGCCAAGGGCGACGAGCTGCTGGACTGGCGCGAGATGCTCGCCCGCTACGCCGGCTGCGACGGCGAACTGCTGGAAGGCAGCGACCATGGCCTCACGGACTTTGAAGACCATTTGCCCGGCTTGGTCAGACACCTCCAAGGCTGAGGCGACAATCCCGCCCCTATGTTTGCGCTGTTTGATGATGCCGGGAAATTTCACGCCGGCCGGGTGATGTCGGAGGCTGATGCCTCGCTGCAGGTCGAGCTGGACTCGGGCAAGCGAGTCAAGGTCAAGTCCGCCAATGTGCTGCTGAAGTTCGACAAGCCGGCGCCAGCCGTGCTGCTGAGCGAAGCGCGGGCGCTGGCGGACACCATCGACCTCGACCTGGCCTGGGAGTTCGCGCCCGAGGGCGAGTTCGGCTTTGCCGACCTGGCACGGGACTATTTCGACGCCAAGGCCGGCACCGTGCAGCAGGCCGCTGCGCTGCTGGGCCTGTACGACGCGCCGCACTACTTCCGCCGCGCCGGCAAGGGTCAGTTCAAGAAGGCGCCCGAGGAGATAGTCAAGGCCGCGCTGCTGGGTATTGAACGCAAGCGCCAGCAGGCGCTACAGATCGAGACCTGGGCGGATGAGTTGGCGGCGGGCACCTGCCCCGCGCCCATCCAGGAGCAGATCTACAAGATCCTCTTCAAGCCCGATAAGAACGGCCCTGAATACAAGGCCGTGGTCGAAGCGGCCAAGCGCTCGCACAAGGCGCCGCTGGACCTGCTGCAGGGCGCGGGCGCCATCACCAGCGCCTACCAGTTCCACTGGAAGCGCTTCCTGTTCGAGAACTTCCCCAAGGGCGCCGGCTTCCCCGCGCTGACTGCCCCAGAGATCAAGGACGAACTGGCGCTGTCCACGGCCCAGGCCTTCTCCATCGACGACTCGCAGACCACCGAGATCGACGACGCACTGTCGGTGCAGGGCCTGGGCACGGGCACGGTCACCTTCGGCGTGCACATCGCCGCGCCGGGCCTCGCGATCACGCCGGACTCGGCCGTCGACAAGGTCGCCCGCGACCGCCTGTCCACCGTCTACATGCCGGGCTGGAAGCTGACCATGCTGCCCGACGACGTCGTGCAGGCCTACACGCTGATCGAGGGCCGCGACTGCCCGGCCGTGTCCATCTACTTCACGTTCGACGAAGCAACCTTCGAGATCAAGGCGAAGGAAACCAAGCTGGAGCGCGTGCACATCGCCGCCAACCTGCGCCACGACAAGCTGGACGGCATCGTCACCGACGCCACGCTGTCCGGCGAAGCCCCGGCCGACTACGCCTTCGCCCCTGAGCTTGCGTTCACCTGGCGACTGGCCAGGCACCTGAAGGCGCAGCGCGAGGTGGTGCGCGGCAAGCCGGAGAACTTCAACCGGCCCGACTACAACTTCCGCCTCGTCGGCGAGCGCATGGAAGCGCCCAACGGCACGGAGTCGGTCGAGATCGGCACGCGCGCCCGCGGCAGTTCGCTGGACCTGATCGTGGCCGAGGCCATGATCCTGGCCAACTCCGCCTGGGGCGGCTGGCTGGCCGAGCTGGGCCTGCCCGGCATCTACCGCAGCCAGGCCAGCCTGGCGCCCGGCATCAAGGTGCGCATGGGCACCAAGGCCCTGCCGCACGCGGGCATGGGCGTGGCGCAATACACCTGGGCGACGTCACCACTGCGCCGTTATGTCGACCTGGTCAACCAGTGGCAGATCATTGCCTGCGCCCGCCACGGCAAGACGGCTGCACTCGTCGCGCCGTTCAAGCCCAAGGACGCGCAGCTCTTCTCCATCATCTCGGGCTTCGAGTCCGCCTACGCGGCCTACAACGGTTTCCAGAACGGCATCGAGCGTTTCTGGACACTGCGCTATCTCCAGCAGAACGGCACGACCGAGCTAACCGCCACGGTCATGAAGGAAGGCCTTGTCCGCTCGGATGACCTGCCGCTGGTGTTCAAGGCTCTGGGCTGCGAGAACCTGCCGCGCGGCAGCCACGTGAAGGTGCGCATCACCGGCCTGGACGAGATGACGCTGGACGTGCATGCGACGCTGATCGAGCGGCTTGACGAGGCGCCGGCCGCCGAGGAGCCGGAAGGCGAGGACGACGACCTCGAAGCCGCCGCCGCGCCCATCGCATTGGCCATCGATCTGAACGACAGCCCGAGCGAAGCAGAACCGGCGGCGCAAAGCTGAAATGCGCCGGCTGAGCACCCTGCAGATCGCCCTTGCTTGCTCGCTTGGCGCGCATGGTGTTCTGCTCGGCTGGCGCATGGGCGCGCCCGAGTCCTTCAACCGCGTCTTCCAGGACACGCCGCTGGAGGTGGTGCTCGTCAACACGCGCTCCAACGAGATGCCCACCAAGGCCGCAGCGCTGGCCCAGGCCAACCTGGCCGGCGGCGGCAATACGGAAGTGGGCCGCGCCACCTCGCCGCTGCCGCCCGCGCGCCACAGCGAGATTGGCGACGCCGCCGAGGCGCAGAGCTCGCAGATCTCCCAGTTGCAGCAGCAGCAGCAGCAATTGCTGACCCAGCTGCGCCGCGACATCGCGCTGCTGCCGCCGCCCGACCCACGCCGCGAGAAGACCGATTCCGCCGAGCGCGCCCAGGCCGAGAAGCGCCGCCAGCTCGTTGATCTGCTCGCCGAGATCGAGAAGCGCGTCAACGAGGAAAGCGCCCGGCCGCGCAAGCGCTACATCAGCCCGGCCACGCGCGAGGTCGTCTACGCGCAGTACTACGACAGCCTGCGCCGCCGCATCGAGGAGCGCGGCACGCGCGACTTCCCCGAGGCGCGCGGCAAGAAGCTCTATGGCGAGCTGACGATGAACATCCACATCGACCACAAGGGCCGCGTCATCGAGACCGACGTGCTGTCCTCCAGCGGCAATGCGACGCTGGACCGCCGGGCCATCGCCATCGTGCAGGCGGCCTCGCCCTTCGGCAACTTCAGCAAGGAGATGCTGCGCGGCGCCGAGGTGCTGGTCATCACATCGCGCTTCAAGTTCACGCGCGACGACGGGTTGGAAACGACTTTGCAGGGACAACCGCAATGACTGATAGATATGCCGTGGTCGGCAACCCGGTAGAACACAGCCGCTCGCCGGCCATCCACGCGATGTTTGCGGAGCAGACGGGGCAGTCGCTGACCTACGAACGCCTGCTGGCGCCGCTGGACGGCTTCGAGGCGACGCTGCGCGATTTCGTTGCCGTCGGCGCCAAGGGCTGCAACATCACCGTGCCTTTCAAGTTCGATGCCTTCGCTTTGGCCGCGCACCGTACGGAGCGCGCGCAGCTCGGTGGCGCCGTGAACGCGCTGCGCTTCGACGACGGCGGCTGGACGGGCGACAACACCGACGGCGCCGGGCTCGTCAACGACATCCAGCGCAACGCCGGCCGCTCGCTGGCCGGCCTGCATGTGCTGCTGGTGGGCGCCGGCGGCGCGGCGGCGGGCGTGCTGGGCAGCCTGATCGCGGCCGGGCCGGCGCAGATCACCGTCGTGAACCGCACGGTCGACAAGGCCCAGGCCCTGGTTGCCAGCCACGCCCACCTGGGCGTGCCTTTGTTTGCCGGCACGTTGACTGACGCGCCGGCCGCGCAGGACGTCGTCGTCAACGCGACCAGCACCAGTCTTGCCGGCGCCGCCGCGCCCGTCGACGCCGGCGTGCTGAAGCCCGGCGCGCTGGCGCTGGACATGATGTACGGCCCCAAGGCGCAAGGCTTTCTCGACTGGGCCGCCGCCCACGGCGCCGAGCCGCGCGACGGCCTGGGCATGCTGATCGAGCAGGCGGCCGAGGCGTTTTTCTTTTGGCGTCGCGTGCGGCCCGACACGGCGCCGGTGTTCAAGGCGATGAGGACGTTGCCGTGATGCGCCACGCCGGTCGGTTGATTGGCGTGCTGGCCCTGGCCGTGCTGTGCCTGCAGCTCTGGTTCGCGGGCCGTATCGCGCTGATGAACGTGCTCGCGCCGCAGTCCACCAGCTTCCAGCGCAGCGAGGCGCTGCGACTGATGAAGGAAAAGCAGCAAGTGCCGTGGGCCCAGCAATGGGTGGACGACGAGCAGTTGCCCAGGACGCTGAAGCGCGCGGTCATTGCCAGCGAGGACGACGGTTTTGCCGAGCACGGCGGCGTCGACTGGGACGCGCTGAAGAAGGCCCGGATGAAGAACGAGAAGGCGCAGGCCCGCGCCGAGGCACGCGGCAAGGGCGTGGCCAAGGTCATCGGCGGCTCGACGATCACGCAGCAACTGGCCAAGAACCTCTTCCTGTCCGGCGAACGCACGCTGATGCGTAAGGGCCAGGAGCTCATCCTGACGCTGATGCTGGAAGGGTTGCTGAGCAAGCAACGCATCCTGGAGATCTATCTGAACAGCGTCGAATGGGGCGAAGGACTGTTCGGCGCCCAGGCCGCCGCGCGGCATTACTTCCGCATGGACGTGTCGAGACTCGGCGCTTTTGAAGCCGCGCGGCTGGCGGTCATGCTGCCGGCGCCCAAGCGATTCGAGCGCCAGCCGGGTTCGGCCTACGTCATCAATCGGGCTGGCCTCATCGTCAATCGCATGAACAGCGCCCAAATTCCATGACCGCCCCCACGCTCGCTTCGCTCACTGCCCCCCAAGGGGGCGCGTCAGTGCTTCGGACGGCCGGGCGCCACTGACATGAACGACCTGACCGAAGAAATCGCTGCTGCCGCTGCCCGCCTCATCGTCGATGAAGGCATGGACTGGGGCGCCGCCAAGCAGCGCGCCGCCCGCGACCTGGATGCACCGCGTGCCGCCCTGCCCGGCAACGACGAAGTCGAGGCCGCCGTGCGCGAGCACATCGCCATCTTCCACGCCGACACCCAGCCGGCCGAGTTGCGCGCGCTGAGGGAATTGGCCGCGCAATGGATGGCGCGGCTGGCGGAGTTCCGGCCGCACCTGACCGGCGCCGTCTGGCGCGGCACGGCCACGCGCCTGTCCAACGTCCACCTGCAGCTCTACTGCGACGACAGCAAGGCCGCCGAGATCGCGCTGCTGGACCGGGGCGTGGACTTTGACGTGGCCGAGACGAAAGGCCCGCGAGGCAAGCCCGTCGACATGCTTGTGCTGGACGCGCCCTGCCCGGCGCTGCAGGAGCGGGTCACGATCTGCCTGACCATCCTGGACTTCGACGACTTGCGCGGCGCCTTGAAACCGGATGCCGGCGGCCGGACCGAACGCGGCGACCTGGCCGCGCTGCTTTCCTTGCTGGAGTCCGAATGAACCCCGTCACCCGTCGCCTGATGCTGACTGGCGCCGGCGTCGGCGCCGCAGCCCTGGGCGCCTCCTTCGCCTGGCGCAAGCTGAACCCGCCCGTCGCCTCGGCCGTCGCCCAGGCCTTCTGGGCGCGCCGCTTTGCCGGCGTGGACGGCGCCGAGCTGGACGTCGCCCGCTGGCGCGGCAAGCCGCTGCTCGTCAACTTCTGGGCTACCTGGTGCCCGCCCTGCGTGAAGGAGCTGCCGGAGATCAACCAGTTCTACGGCCAGGCCAAGGCCAAGGGCTGGCAGGTGCTGGGCCTGGCGGTGGATCAGGCCGAGCCGGTGAAGGCTTTCCTGAAGAAGCAGCCGCTGGACTTCGCCATCGCCCTGGCCGGCGCCGAAGGCTTGAGGCTGGTGCGGGAACTGGGCAATCCGGCCGGCGGCCTGCCCTTTAGCGTCGTCTTCGACGAGACCGGCGAGATCAGCTGGCGCCGCCTGGGCGTGACCCGACTGCAGGATTTGCAGGCGCTGCTAACTTCTTGAGAATTACCCTATCCCACGCGGAAACCGGCGGCAAAAAGCGTAAAGTTCGCCCTTCCTCAATTTAGTGGCGGTTCCCTAGACCAACCTGGCCCAGCGCCCGCCACATGTTTGATGCAAATTCTTGTCCTGCATGGCCCCAACCTCAACCTGCTCGGCACTCGCGAGCCGGAGGTGTACGGCGCGCAGACCCTGGCCCAGATCGACGCCGAACTGAGCGCGATCGCCGCCGATGCCGGCGCCACGCTGGCGAGCTTCCAGAGCAACCACGAGGGTGCCCTGGTCGACCGGATCCAGGCCGCGCGCGGCGACGGCACGCGCTTCATCGTCATCAATCCGGCCGCCTACACCCACACCAGCGTCGCCATCCGCGACGCGTTGGCCGGCGTTGCCCTGCCCTTCATCGAAGTCCACCTGTCCAACATCCACCGCCGCGAGCCCTTCCGCCATCACAGCTATGTCAGCGACCTGGCGGTGGGCGTCATCTGCGGCCTGGGCGCCAACGGCTACCGCCTGGCGCTGCGCCACGCCCTCGAATCGTTGGGAGCCGCCGGCGCCTGAGAGCGACCGGCGGCCCTTCTTTCTTCCCCCCACAACAACAACATAGCCTGGAGCCATGATGGACCTGCGCAAGCTCAAGACCCTGATCGACCTGGTCTCGGAATCGAATATCTCCGAGTTGGAAATCACCGAGGCCGACGGGAAGGTCCGCATCGTCAAGGCCGACCCCGCTGCCGTTGCCGTGCAACCGGTCTATGCCGCCGCTCCGGCCGCACCGATTGCCGCCGCTACCGCACCTGCGGCCGCCGCCGCTCCGGCTGCCGCGCCCGTCGAAACCGGCCACATCGTCAAGTCGCCCATGGTCGGTACCTTCTATCGCGCCTCCGGCCCGAACGCCAAGCCCTTCGGCGACGTCGGCCAGCAGATCAAGGAAGGCGAGCCGATCTGCATCATCGAAGCGATGAAGATCATGAACGAGATCGAGGCTGACAAGAGTGGCACGATCACCAAGATCCTGTGCGAGAACGGGCAGGCGGTCGAATTCGGACAGCCGCTGTTCGTGATCGAGTGAGGCCACTCGATGTTTAAGAAGGTCCTAATTGCCAACCGCGGAGAGATTGCTCTCCGCATCCAACGAGCGTGCCGCGAACTCGGCATCAAGTCCGTCGTCGTCTACTCCGAGGCTGACCGCGACGCCAAGTATGTGAAGCTGGCCGACGAAGCCGTCTGCATCGGCCCGGCAGCGTCGGCGCAGAGCTACCTGAGCATGCCGGCCATCATTGCCACGGCCGAGGTGACCGACGCCGAGGCCATTCACCCCGGCTACGGCTTCCTGAGCGAGAACGCCGACTTCGCCGAGCGTGTCGAGCGCAGTGGCTTCACCTTCATCGGCCCGACGCCCGAGTCCATCCGCATGATGGGCGACAAGGTCTCCGCCAAGCAGGCCATGATCCGCGCCGGCGTGCCCTGCGTGCCCGGCTCCGAAGGCGCCCTGCCCGAGGACCCGAAGGAGATCATCAAGATCGCCCGCACGGTGGGCTACCCGGTCATCATCAAGGCCGCCGGCGGCGGCGGCGGGCGCGGCATGCGCGTCGTGCACACCGAGGCCGCCCTGGTGCACGCCGTGCAGACGACGCGCGCCGAAGCGGGCGCGGCCTTCGGCAACCCCGAGGTCTACATGGAGAAGTTCCTGGAGAACCCACGCCATGTGGAGATCCAGATCCTGGCTGACACGTTCAAGAACGCCGTCTGGCTGGGCGAGCGCGACTGCTCCATGCAGCGCCGCCACCAGAAGATCATCGAGGAAGCGCCGGCACCGGGCATCCCCCGCCGCACGATCGAAAAGGTGGGCGACCGCTGCGCCGCCGCCTGCAAGAAGATGGGCTACCGCGGCGCCGGCACCTTCGAGTTCCTGTACGAAAACGGCGAGTTCTTCTTTATCGAGATGAACACGCGCGTGCAGGTCGAACACCCGGTCACGGAGATGGTCACCGGCATCGATATCGTGCAGCAGCAGATCAAGATCGCCGCCGGCGAGAAGCTGCCGTTCACGCAGCGCCAGATCGAACTGCGCGGGCACGCGATCGAGTGCCGCATCAACGCGGAAGACCCGGTCAAGTTCATCCCCTCGCCCGGCCGCATCACGATGTGGCACGCGCCCGGCGGCCCCGGCGTGCGCGTGGATTCGCATGCCTACACGAACTACTTCGTGCCGCCCAACTACGACTCCATGATCGGCAAGATCATCGTCCACGGCGACACGCGCGAGCAGGCCCTGGCCCGCATGCGCATCGCGCTGAGCGAGACGGTGGTCGAAGGTATCCAGACCAACATCCCGCTGCACCGCGAGTTGATGGCGGACGCCAAGTTCATCGAAGGCGGCACCAGCATCCACTACCTGGAAGGCTGGATGGCGGCGCACAAGCGTTGATGCCGCGATGAGCAATCTCTTCGAGCTGGCCCTGGTCTGCCGCGAGGCCGACGTCGAAATCGTCAGCGATGGGCTGATGGAGATCGATGCGCTTGCGGTGTCCGTCGAGGACGCCGACGCGAACACGGACGCGGAGCAGGCCATGTTCGGTGAACCGGGCATGCCTGCGCCGGCAGCCGGCTGGGAGCGGTCAGTCGTCAAGGCGCTGTTCCCGTCGGAGCCCGAGGCCACCGAGGCCGCAACGCTGATCCTGGCGCAGGACTGGGCGAGCGACGTGCATGTGCAGGCCATCCAGGCCGTGCCCGAGCAGGACTGGGTGCGCCTGACGCAAAGCCAGTTCGCGCCGGTCGAGATCACGCCCGAGTTCTGGATCGTGCCGAGCTGGCACCAGGCACCGCCGCAGGCCCTGCGTGTCATGCGCCTGGACCCTGGCCTGGCCTTCGGCACCGGCACGCATCCGACGACGCGGATGTGCCTGCGCTGGATTGCGAGGCGCGGCGAGGCCTGGGATCGAGTGCTGGACTATGGCTGCGGCTCCGGCATCCTGGCCATCGGTGCGGCGCTGCATGGCGCGACGAACATCGACGCGGTCGACATCGATCCGGCGGCCGTCACCTCGTCTCGCGACAACGCGACGGTCAACGGCGTGACGCTGAATACCGGCCTGCCGGACCTGGCGAAAGGCGAGTACCCGCTGGTCATCGCCAACATCCTGGCCACGCCGCTGAAGCTGCTCGCGCCGCTGCTGTGCGCCCACGTCGCGCCAGGGGGCCATCTGATTCTCGCCGGCATCCTGTCGCGCCAGGCCGACGAGTTGAAGGCGGCCTACGGCCCCTGGCTGGCGCTAGACGTCAGCGATGAAGAGGATGGCTGGATCTTGATGACGGCCCGGCGCCCCGAATGAGCCTGGCGACGCGCTGCACCGCCTGCGGCACGGTCTTCCGGATCGTCGAGGACCAACTGCGCGTCTCCGACGGTTGGGTGCGTTGCGGCCGCTGCGCCGAGATCTTCGATGCGCGCGAACTGCTGTTCGACATTGAACAGGAAGCGCCGCCGCCCTGGCCTGCTGCCTTCACGCCTGAGCCAGTCATCGAACCGCCCCCACCGCCAGCTCCTCCACCGCCGCCACCCGAACCGCTGTGGATGCCGCCGCCCGACCCCGAGCCGCGCGCCGAGGCATTGCCGACCGGCTGGCCCAGCGAGGTTGCCCGGCAGGAGCCGCGCTGGGTTGATGAACCTCGCGAACCACCGTCCGCCCCTCCTGCGCCGCTGGCACCGCTTCCCGCGCCAGCACCTCTCGTTGCCGAGCCTTCAGCCACCCCGGCGGCGGTCGTGCCGGAGTTCATGCGCCGCGCGGAAAGCACTGCGCGCTGGAACAGGCCGCGCGTCCGCCTGGCGTTGGGCGGCGCGTCCGCGCTGCTGGCTCTGCTGCTGGCCCTGCAGGTCACGCTGCATTTCCGCGATGCACTCGCAGCGCTGAACCCGCCGCTGCGTGGCACCCTTCAAGGTCTGTGCGGCTTGTTCGGCTGCGAGGTCCGGCCATGGCTGCGCCCGGACGCGCTCAAAGTCGAGTCGACGTCACTGACGCCAATCGATGGCAGCAACAGCTACAAGTTGACCCTGACCCTCAGCAACCTCGCGAATGTCGCCGTCGCCGCACCGTGGATCGACCTGCGACTGACCGATGCAAGTGGCGCGCTGCTCGCCCGCGGGGCGTTCGAGCCCAAAGCGTTGAGCCCCCAGCTGCAAGAGATTCCCGCTCTGTCGGAGCAGTCGCTGTCATTCACCTTCCGCACGGCCGGCCAGTCGGTGAGCGGCTACCAGGTCGACGCCTTTTATCCCTAAGGTCGCGCGACGCCGCATCGCGACCGGCCAATAAAAAACCCGGCACCGCAGAGCGGGCCGGGTTTCGCGAGTGAGGGAACGGGCGGCGAACCGCCCGTTCAGACAGACGCTTAGGGCTTGTTGCCCGTGGGGAAGGGCCACGCAGCTTGCGGGCTCAGCGCGGTCTTGGCCGCAGGAGCGGTCGCAGCAGCGGCAGGCTTGGCCGCAGGGGCAGGCTTGGCTGCCGCCTTCTTCGGAGCTGCAGCCTTCTTGGCAACAGGCTTCGCAGCGGCTTTGACCGCAGGCTTGGCGGCAGCCTTCTTGGCCGGAGCGGCCTTCTTCGCCGGAGCGGCAGCCTTCTTGGCCGGAGCGGCTTTCTTCGCCGGAGCAGCAGCCTTCTTGGCCGGAGCGGCCTTCTTCGCCGGAGCGGCAGCCTTCTTGGCCGGAGCGGCCTTCTTCGCCGGAGCAGCAGCCTTCTTGGCCGGAGCGGCCTTCTTCGCCGGAGCGGCAGCCTTCTTGGCCGGAGCGGCCTTCTTCGCCGGAGCCGCAGCCTTCTTGGCCGGAGCGGCCTTCTTGGCCGGAGCAGCAGCCTTCTTGGCCGGAGCGGCCTTCTTCGCCGGAGCAGCAGCCTTCTTGGCCGGAGTGGCCTTCTTCGCCGGAGCAGCAGCCTTCTTCGCCGGGGTAGCGGCGGCCTTCTTGGCCGGAGCCTTCTTCGCAGTTGCCATGGTTTTCTCCTTGATCAAGTGGAAAAGTCACCGTCCCGCACGGACCGGTCCGTGCGGATACGGTTATTCACCGTCCGAGAGTCGCCCAGGAGGAGCGCCTCGATACGGTGAATGGGATCGCCATGCAGCCCCGCCACGTCTAGCGTGTTGATGCGGGTTTCGCTCGGTGACTGCATTGGCCAGGTCTTGATCTTGTGATGGCCGGGACTTCAGTCCCAGCTCAGTGCCCCGCCCGATTGATACTCGATGACGCGGGTCTCGAAGAAGTTGCGTTCCTTCTTCAAGTCGATCATCTCGCTCATCCAGGGGAAGGGATTTTCTTCATTGGGGAACAGCGCTTCGAGGCCGATCTGCACCGCGCGACGATTGGCGATGAAGCGCAGATAGCCCTTGAACATCGAGGCGTTGAGGCCCAGAACGCCACGCGGCATGGTGTCCTCGGCGTAGCGGTATTCCAGCTCGACAGCCTTCAGGAACAGCGCCTTGATTTCAGCCTTGAACTCAGCCGTCCACAGGTGCGGGTTCTCAAGTTTGATCTGGTTGATCAGGTCGATGCCGAAATTGCAGTGCATGGACTCGTCGCGCAGGATGTACTGGTACTGCTCGGCAGCACCGGTCATCTTGTTCTGGCGGCCCATCGCCAGGATTTGCGTGAAGCCGACGTAGAAGAACAGGCCCTCCATCAGGCAGGCGAAAACGATCAGGCTCTTCAGCAGCGTCTGGTCGTTCTCCGGCGTGCCGGTGTGGAAGTGCGGGTCCATGATCGCGCCGATGAAGGGGATCAGGAACTCGTCCTTGTCACGGATGGACTGGACTTCGTTGTAGGCGTTGAAGATCTCGCTCTCGTCGAGGCCGAGCGATTCAACGATGTACTGGTAGGCGTGCGTGTGGATCGCCTCTTCGAACGCCTGGCGCAGCAGAAACTGGCGAGCCTCGGGCGCCGTGATGTGGCGGTAGGTGCCCAGCACGATGTTGTTGGCGGCTAGCGAATCAGCGGTGACGAAGAAGCCGAGGTTGCGCTTGATGATGCGGCGCTCGTCTTCGGTCAGGCCGTTGGGGTCCTTCCAGAGCGCGATGTCGCGGCTCATGTTCACTTCCTGCGGCATCCAGTGGTTGGCGCAGGTGGCGAGGTACTTCTCCCAGGCCCACTTGTACTTGAACGGCACCAACTGGTTGACGTCGGTCTGGCCGTTGATGATGCGCTTGTCGGCGGCCTTCACTCTGCGCGCAGTGACGGGTTCGCCGGACAGTTGGGGAGCGGGGATAGAGACGCTGGCAGCTTCGCGCGACACAGTTGCCGAAGCAGTCGCCGAAGGCATGGCCGCGAGAGGCTTCGCGGTGTGGGTATCAGTGGACTTCAGGTCTTCGTCCCAATCCAGCATGGTGTCTTTCCTATCACTTCGAATTATCGGTAGCGCTTGTGCAAATCAACAAGGTCTGGCTACAGCTATTTGCATCTATCGCGCAATGTTTGTTGCGCGAGGGCATCGAAACGCGAGGCAGCAACTTGTCTATACAAGTTGCCGCCTCTGCTTCAACTCACTGACAGGCTTCGCAGTCGGGGTTGTCGATCGAGCAGAACTTCATGTCCGTGGCCGGCAGTTCGGGCTCGACGACAGCAATGGGTGCGACCGGTGCAGCGGCCATCGCTGCGGTGCTGTTGGACACCGAGTTCAGCTGACCGGAGCGCGTGACCGTGCTCTTCTCGGCCTGCGTCGCGCTGGTGGTGCGCAGGTAGTAGGTCGTCTTCAGGCCGCGCTGCCACGCGAGCTTGTAGGTTTCGTCGAGCTTCTTGCCCGATGCGCCGGCCATGTAGATGTTCAGGCTCTGCGCCTGGTCGATCCACTTCTGGCGGCGCGCGCCGGCTTCGATCAGCCACACGGTGTCGACCTCGAAGGCCGTCGCGTACAGCGCCTTGATCTCTTCGGGCACGCGGTCGATGCGGCGCAGCGAGCCGTCGAAGTGCTTGAGGTCCATGACCATCACGTCGTCCCACAGGCCCAGCGCCTTCAGGTCACGCACGAGGGATTCGTTGATGACGGTGAACTCGCCGGACAGGTTGGACTTGACCGACAGGTTGCCGAAGCAAGGCTCGATCGAAGCGTCCACGCCGATGATGTTGGAGATGGTCGCGGTCGGCGCGATGGCGACGCAATTGCTGTTGCGCATGCCATAGGTGGTGATGCGGCTACGCAGCGCGTCCCAGTCCATCGATGTCGAGCGGTCCACGTCGACGTAGCCACCGCGAGCGTCGGCCAGCAGGTCGAGCGAGTCGATCGGCAGGATGCCGCGGTCCCACAGCGAGCCCTTGTACGAGGAATAGCGGCCGCGCTCTTCGGCCAGCTCGGTCGAGGCCCAGTAGGCGTGATAGCAGACGGCTTCCATCGAGCGGTCGGCGAAGTCGACCGCGGCCTGCGAGGCGTAAGGCGTGCGCAGTTGATACAGCGCGTCCTGGAAGCCCATGATGCCCAGACCGACCGGACGGTGGCGCAGGTTGGAATCACGCGCCTTCTTGACGGCGTAGTAGTTGATGTCGATGACGTTGTCGAGCATGCGCATCGCGGTGCGCGTCGTCTTCTTCAGCTTGACCTGGTCGATCTGGCCGTCCTTGATGTGCTGGGCCAGGTTGACCGAACCGAGGTTGCAGACGGCGATCTCGCTGTCGTTGGTGTTCAGCGTGATCTCGGTGCACAGGTTGCTGGAGTGCACGACGCCGACGTGCTGCTGCGGGCTGCGGACATTGCATGCGTCCTTGAACGTGATCCAGGGGTGGCCCGTCTCGAACAGCATCGACAACATCTTGCGCCACAGGTCCTTGGCAGGCATGCGCTTGAAGAGCTTGATCTCGCCGCGGTCTGCCTTGGCCTCGTAGGCCGTGTAGGCCGCCTCGAACGGCTTGCCGAACAGGTCGTGCAGGTCCGGGCAGGTGCTGGGGCTGAACAGCGTCCAGTCGCCGCCTTCGAGCACGCGGCGCATGAACAGGTCGGGAATCCAGTTCGCCGTGTTCATGTCGTGCGTGCGGCGGCGGTCGTCGCCGGTGTTCTTGCGCAGGTCCAGGAACTCTTCGATGTCCAGGTGCCAGGTTTCAAGGTAGGCGCAGACCGCGCCCTTGCGCTTGCCGCCCTGGTTCACGGCGACGGCCGTGTCGTTGACGACCTTCAGGAACGGCACGACGCCTTGCGACTTGCCGTTGGTGCCCTTGATGTGCGAGCCGAGCGCGCGCACCGGCGTCCAGTCGTTGCCCAGGCCGCCGGCAAACTTGCTCAGCAGCGCGTTCTCCTTCAGCGCCTCGTAGATGCCGTCGAGGTCGTCGGCCACGGTCGTCAGGTAGCAGCTGGACAGCTGCGAGCGGCGCGTGCCGGCGTTGAACAGCGTCGGCGTGCTGGACATGAAGTCGAAGCTCGACAGCACTTCATAGAACTCGATGGCGCGCGCTTCGCGGTCGATCTCGCCCAGCGCCAGGCCCATGGCCACGCGCATGAAGAAGGCCTGCGGCATCTCGATGCGCTCGTCGGCGATGTGCAGGAAGTAGCGGTCATATAGCGTCTGCAGGCCGAGATAGTCGAACTGCAGGTCACGCTCGGCCTTCAGCGCGGCGCCCAGGCGAGCCAGGTCGTACTGGCCCAGCTTTTCGTCCAGCAGCTCGGCCTTGATGCCCTTCTTGATATAGCCGGGGAAGTACTCGGCGTAACGCGTGGTCATCTCGCCCTGCAGCACTTCGCCGCCGAGGATCTCGCGGCGGATCGTGTGCAGCAGCAATCGAGCGGTGGCGCGGCTGTAGCCGGGGTCCTTCTCGATCAGCGTGCGCGAGGCCAGGATCGCGGCCTTGTAGACCTCGTCGATGGCGACGCCGTCATACAGGTTGCGCTGGGTCTCGGCCAACACCGGGTCGGGCTTCACGTCGGCACCGAGGTTCTCGCATGCCGAGGTGATCAGCGACTTCAGCTGGGCCAGGTCCAGCGGGCGGCGCTCGCCACGGTCCACCACCATCAGCGCCGGCTCGGCGGCACGGCTGGCTTCACCTTGGGCAGCGCGCTCCTGCGTGCGGCGTTCGCGGTACAGCACGTAGGCGCGGGCGACCTCGTGGTTGCTGCTGCGCATCAGGCCCAGTTCGACCTGGTCCTGCACGTCCTCGATGTGGAAGGTGCCGCCGCTCGGGCGCGAGCGCAGCAGGGCGCGCACGACGTTCTGGGTCAGTTGCTCGACCGTCTCGCGCACGCTGGCCGAGGCCGCGCCGCTGGTGCCGTGCACGGCCAAGAAGGCCTTCATCAGCGCAACAGCGATCTTGCTCGGCTCGAACGAGACCACGGCGCCGTTGCGGCGAATGATCTGGTAGGCCTGGTAGCTCGACGCCGTGGGGGCGCTGGAGGCTTGAGCGTCGGACCCAAACGCGACCGGAGATACCGAGGAAAGCGCGGGAGTGGCGAGTGCCTGGCCCGTGACGGCTTCATGCAGCATGAGGGGATCCTTATCGAGAAAATCTGGAAATAGCGGGCAAATGCGCGGCAGCAACCCTGAGGAGGGCCGACGCAAATTGCGTTGCTTCAATGGGGGTATTTCGTCCCTGCCGGTCCATTGCCCGACCGGCATTCCGGCTGGGTCCACGGGTTCGTTGCTGCGGGCGGCAGGCCACGTCAAACAGCGAATCCGAGGGGAAGGTCATGGGTGCGACTGGGTTAGCAGGATATCACGAAGGACACTATATCTAGTGTCGAAGCCACTGGGTGACCCACACCCCTAGTGTCAACCCGAGCAGCAACTCTTCCTGGACAAAGGCCGAATCACCGCTTTGCATCGATCAAATCGAGCGTGAGCTATGGCCCCCCGCATCGGCATTGGGTTTGCGGCTGAAAGCGGGCCGCGAAGCCGCGCCGTTGCTACGTTTGGCCAGCTCGCCGCCGGCCGCTCTCTGACCATCGGCGAATTCAAGCAGGGCAAATCCCGAGGTGTCACGAAGCGTATGAATTCGCGGGCCGAGCGCCGGGCCGCTCCCAAGCCGGCCCGCCTGGCGATGTGCGCGCGGCTCAATGCCGCAAGCATCGCCGTCCCCTTGTATCTTTCCAATCAAGCATTTGGCGGCACGCGCTGAATGCCTTCCGTGTCGCGGTAGCTGCGCCAAACCTGTTGTCCCCCGGAGCTTGAAGTTCGTCCCCGAGCCTATGGTCAACGCAGCCACCCGTCTTGTCCAACCG
>NZ_JBGCUM010000064.1:0-27481 GCF_054177665.1 Roseateles sp. P5_E8
CGGCGGGGGCTGCCGGCGCGGCTGCCGCAGGCACGGCGGCGGGCACGGGCACGAGTACGGGCACAACTGCCGGCACTGACGCCGCCGCCGGCGCGCCGGGCCGCTTTGAAAGCGCCCGCGGCCTCACGCGCACGGCGCTCTGCGTCGAGGCGCGCGACCCGCGCCGCGCCAACGGCCCCAAGGCCGAGCGCAAGGGCCAGGCCAGCAGCGTGCTCTACGTCTTCATGCCGCCGCTCGAAAAGCTGGAGCACTACCTGGAGCTGCTCGCGGCCCTCGAGATCGCCTGCGAGGACACCGGCTTCAAGATCGTGCTGGAGGGCTACCCGCCGCCGCGCGACCCGCGCCTCAAGCTGCTGCAGGTCACGCCCGACCCCGGCGTCATCGAGGTCAACATCCACCCCGCGCACAACTGGGGCGAGCTGGTGGCCCACACCGAGTTCCTCTACGAGGCGGCGCGCCTGACGCGGCTGTCCAGCGAGAAGTTCATGATGGACGGCCGCCACAGCGGCACCGGCGGCGGCAATCACTTCGTGCTGGGCGGCGCCACGCCGGCGGACTCGCCCTTCCTGCGCCGGCCCACGGTGCTGGCCTCGCTGCTGGCCTACTGGCACAACCACCCCTCGCTGAGCTACTTGTTCAGCGGCCTCTTCATCGGCCCCACCAGCCAGGCGCCGCGCGTGGACGAGGCGCGCAACGACCAGCTGCGCGAACTGGAGATCGCGCTGGGCGAGATCCACAAGGCCAGTGCCGAGTACGGCGAGACGATGCCGCCCTGGGTGGTTGACCGCACGCTGCGCAATGTGCTGGTCGACGTGACCGGCAACACCCACCGCAGCGAGTTCTGTATCGACAAGCTCTACTCGCCCGACTCCGCAACCGGTCGACTGGGCCTGCTGGAGCTGCGCGCCTTCGAGATGCCGCCGCATGCGCGCATGAGCATCGTGCAGCAACTGCTGCTGCGCGCCCTCGTCGCCCGCTTCTGGAAGACACCTTACCGCGCGCCGCTGGTGCGCTGGGGCACCGAACTGCACGACCGCTGGCTGCTGCCCCACTTCGTGCAGGACGACTTTGCCGACGTCATCGAGGACATGAAGGAGGCCGGCTACGCAATGGACGCCGCCTGGTTCGCGCCGCACTTCGAGTTCCGCTTCCCCAAGTACGGCGAGTTCGCCGCGCGCGGCGTGCATGTGACCTTGCGCAGTGCGCTGGAGCCCTGGCATGTGATGGGCGAGGAGGGCTCGTTCGGCGGTACGGCACGCTACGTGGACTCGTCGCTGGAGCGCCTGGAGGTACTGGTGACCGGCCTGGTCGACACCCGCCACCGCGTGACTGTCAATGGCCTGCCGCTGCCGCTGCAGCCCACCGGTCGTGTCGGCGAGTTCGTGGCCGGCGTGCGCTACCGCGCCTGGCTGCCGCCCTCGGCCCTGCACCCGACCATCGGCATCCACGCGCCGCTGACGGTGGACCTCGTCGACACCTGGCAGAACAAGAGCCTGGGCGGCTGCCGCTACTTCGTCACCCACCCGGGCGGGCGCAGCTACGAGACGCTGCCGATCAACGCCTACGAGGCCGAAAGCCGCCGCCTCGCGCGCTTTGCCGCCATGGGCCACACGCCGGGCAAGGTCGAGGCGGGCGAACCCCAGCGCAGCCTGGAGTTCCCGTTCACGCTGGATATGCGCAAGGTGGGGTGATGGACGAAGCCGTGCCCGAACGGCCGCAGCTCTCGCCTGCGCAGGGCTGACGCCGCCGATGCACATCGAAATCCAACCCGGCGTCCGCCTCTTCGTCGACATCGAAGGCCTCGGTCATGTGCCGGACGGCCGCAGCCTGCGCGAGAAGCCGACGCTGTTGCTCATCCACGGCGGGCCGGGCTTCGACCACACGGCCTTCCGGCCCTTCTTCAGCCGCTTCGTCGACCTCTGCCAGGTTGTCTACTTCGACCAGCGCGGCCATGGCCGCAGCGACGCCCGGCCGGCAGAGGAATGGCGGCTCGACGTGTTTGCCGACGACGTCGTGCGGCTCTGCGATGCGCTCGGGATCACCAAGCCCATCGTGCTCGGCCAGAGCTTTGGCGGCTTCGTTGCCCAGCGCTATCTGGCCCGCCACCCGGCGCATCCAGCCAAGGTCGTGCTGTCGAGCACGTCGCACCATTTCGGCCTCGCTCGCAAGATCGAGCGCTTCGGTCGCCTGGGCGGGCCGGACGCGGCGCAGGCCACGCGCGACTTCTGGGAACGCCCCGGCCCGGACACCTGGGCGGCTTACGAGCGGCTCTGCCGCCATCTCTACAACACCAAGCCCAAGAAGCCCGATGCCGGTGGCTGGATGATCTTCAAGCCCGAGATCCTGTTCGAGCACACACGCACCGAGCTGCCCGGCATGGACCTGCGGCCGGGCTTGGCGCAGGCGCAATGCCCGGTGCTGGTCATGGCCGGTGAGGACGACCCGGTCACGCCGGTGGAGGACGCCGAAGAGATCGTTGCCGCGCTGCCCGCGCCATGGGTGCAGTTCGAGCGCTTCTCCCGCGTTGGCCATGGCGCCTGGCGCGACGATCCGGCCGCTGCCGAGCGCGTGCTGCGCCGCTTCCTCAGCCAGTGACCGAGGCAGGCGGCCAGCGGCCCGTCGATAAAAAGGGGGTGGTCGGCAGCCCTCGCCGCCTGGCGGGGCCTGGACATTGCTTGACAATCCCTTTTCACCCCAGATCACCACCCCCATGTCCGAGCTCACGCCCAGCCAGTGGAGCCTGCTCCCCGATGAGCCGGACGAGCCCGCCGCGCCCGATCCACTGGCGCAGGCCGCTTCCGCCGCGCTGCGCAGCCGTGATGGCCATTTCTACGAACTGACCGGCCAGGTCAACCGCGCCGGCGAGCCCCAGGCCGGCCTGGCCGAGCGTTGGCAGCGCTTCTTCGCCGCCGGTGGGGCGGCTGGCTGGCGGGATCTGTCGGCCAAGGCCTTGCGCGTGCAGCGCCGCGTGCTGGAAGACGGCGCCAGCTACAACGTCCACAGCGACGGCCCGCCGCTGCCCGGCGAGGGCGGCCCCGAGCGCGCGCCGCTGGCCCGCCATTGGCCGCTGGAACTGCTGCCCATGCTGATCGAGCCCGACGAGTGGCGCGACATCGAGGCCGGCATCATCCAACGCGCGCGGCTGCTGGACGCCGTCATGGCCGACACCTACGGCGAGCGCAAGCTGCTGCGCGACGGACTGCTGCCGGCCTCCCTCGTGCTGGCCCACCCGCAATACCTGCGCGCCATGCACGGCGCCAAGCCGCCGGGCGGCGTGCACCTGCATGTGCTGGCCTTCGACCTGACCCGCTGCGCCGACGGCAAATGGTGGGTGGTCGGCCAGCGCACGCAGGCCGCATCGGGCCTGGGCTATGTGCTGGAGAACCGCCTCATCATTGCCCAGCAATTCCCCGAGGCCTTCCGCCAGATGGCCGTGCAGCGCCTGGCCGCGAGCTACCGCGACTTCATCCGCACACTCACCCAGCTCTCGCCCGCCGGCGAGCGCAGCCGCGTCGCGCTGCTGACGCCCGGGCCGCGCAACGAGACTTATTTCGAGCAGGCCTTCCTCGCGCGTTATCTCGGCATCACGCTGGTGGAAGGCGCCGACCTGACCGTGCGCGCCGACAAGGTCTACCTGAAGACGCTGGCTGGCCTGGAGCGCGTGCACGTGCTGCTGCGCCGCGTGGACGACACCTGGCTGGACCCGCTGGAGCTGCGCCCCGATTCCATCCTCGGCGTGCCCGGGCTGCTGCAGGCGGTGCGCGCCGGCGAGGTCATCCTGGCCAACGTGCCCGGCTCGGGCTGGCTGGAAAGCCCCGGCCTCACCGCCTTCTGGCCCGGCGTGGCCGAGACCCTGCTCGGCGAAGACCTGAAGCTGCCAGCCATCCAGAGCTGGTGGTGCGGCGAGGAGAGCGCCTGGCGCACGCTGCGCCCGCGCCTGGCCGAGTTCGTCGTCGTGCCCACCTTCTCGGCCAGCAGCACCACCCAGCACTTCGCCCCCGTCGTGGCGGCCGAGCTCAGCGATGACGACCTGCGCGCCCTGGCTGCGCGCATCGATGCCGACCCCACCGCCTTCACGCTGCAGGCCCGCGTCAAGCCCACCAAGCAGCCCGTCTGGATGCGCGGCGCGCTGGAGCCACGCGTGGCCGTGCTGCGCGTCTTTGCGATGACCGATGGCCAGGGCGGCTGGACCGTGCTGCCGGGCGGCCTCACCCGCGTGGCGCCCAAGCGCGACCCGCTGGCCGACGCCTGGCTGTCCATCCAGCGCGGCTCCTTGAGCGCAGACACCTGGGTCATGACCGACGGCGAGGTCGACCCCACCACGCTGATCGCCCAGCCGCTGCTGCCCGCCGACCTGCGCGAAGTGCACTGGACGGTCACCAGCCGCGCCGCCGAGAACCTGTTCTGGCTGGGCCGCTACACCGAGCGCGCCGAGAACAGCGCCCGTCTCGCGCGTCATGTCATCGAGGCCAGCGTCATGGTGCAGCGCGGCGCCATGCCGGCGCCCATGCTGCCACTGCTGGACGCGCTGGCGCGCCGCCACGGCCTGGTGGGCGCGGAGGCGCCGCATGCCCAGGACGACCCGCGCGGCTTCGAGCGCGCGCTGCTGGCGGCGCTGCTGCCCAGCGCCACGGTGCACAGCGTCGGCTGGAACCTGCGCGCCCTGCAGGGCTGCGCCCAGTCGCTGCGCGAGCGCCTGTCGCCCGAGGCCTGGCGCCTCATCCATGAGGCGGCGGCCCAGTTCGAACAGCACCTGCGTGCGGTGCTCGACCGGCCCGGTGCCACCTCGCCGGTGAGCGACGTGCTCAATGTGCTGGCCCGCGCCGACACCCACCTCGCCGCCATCACCGGCGCCCAGACCGACCGCATGACGCGCGACGACGGCTGGCGGCTGCTGTCCATCGGCCGCCAGCTCGAGCGCCTGTCCTTTCACGCCGAGGTGCTGGCCGAGTGCTTCGAGCAGGGAAACGCCGGGCCGTCCCAAGTTTCCTTGACCCCCTCGGGGGGCGGGCTGGGCGAAGACCAGACCTGGGGGCACACACAATCTCTGGCCCTCACCGAAGACGGCTTCAGCCTGCTGCTGGGCGTGTTCGACTCCACCATCACCTACCGCGCCCAGTTCCAGGCGCGCCGCGAGGCGCCGCCGTTGCTGCACCTGCTCGTGCATGACACCGACAACCCACGTTCGCTCGGCTGGGTCGCGCGCACCATGCGTGAGCGCTTTGCCAAGCTCGCCCGCCACGACCCCGGCTGGGCCGCCGACATCGCCGCCGAGCTGCCCGTGCCCGAGGCCTGGCCGCTGGCCGACCTGGCCGCGCCGGGGCCGGCACTCGTCGAGCACTTGAAGCAGGCGGCGGCCCAGGCCGGCGAGCTGTCCAGCCTCATCAGCCAGCGCTACTTCGCCCACGTCATCGGCACCGAGCAGCGGGTGTGGCAATGACGGTGAAGCTCGCCGTCCATCACGTCACCGAGTACACCTACGACGACTCGGTGGAATGGGCCCACCACGCCGCCTGCCTGGCGCCGCAGCACACAGCCTGGCAGGCCATCCACGACTGGCGGCTCAACATCGACCCGCTGCCCGATGGCTGGGGCACCGGCTGGGATGACGTGGGCCTGGAGCTGGACCCCGCCGAGCTGGCCCGCCGCCTGCGCCGCGACCCCTGGGGCAACCGCCACCTCAGCTTCGGCCATGCCCGGGTGCACGAGAAGCTGGTCGTCGACAGCCGCTTCGTTGCCGAGTTGCAGGAGCGGGCCGCGCCCGATCCCACGCGCGGCCCGGCCTGGGAGAGCGTCGCCCGCAGCCTGCGCTACCGCGCCGGCCGTGCGCTGCAGGCCGCCGACGAGTTCGCGCTGGCCTCCACCTATGCCGCGCCCGACGAGACGCTGGCCGCCTACGGTCGCCGCGCCTTCTCCACCGGCCGCACGCTGGCGGCAGGCGGGCTGGCGCTGATGCACCAGATCCACACCGACCTGCGATACCTGCCGCACAGCACGACGGTGGCCACGCGTGCCGCCGACGCGCTCGCGCAACGCAGCGGCGTCTGCCAGGACTTCGCCCACGTCTTCATCGCCGCCTGCCGCTCCCTCGGCCTGGCGGCGCGCTACGTGTCGGGCTATCTGCTGACGCGGCCCGCGCCGGGCCAGACCAAGCTCGTCGGCGCCGATGCCTCTCATGCCTGGGCCGAGATCTGGTGCCCCGAGCAGGGCTGGCTGGCGCTGGACCCGACCAACGACGTGCCCGCCGGCCTGGACCACGTCACGCTTGCCTGGGGCCGCGACTACGGTGACGTGGCACCGCTGCGTGGCGTGCTGCGGGGTGGTGGCGTGGCGACGCTGAAGGTCAGCGTCAACGTCGAGCCGGTTGCAGACTCAGCCGGCATCGCGCAATCGCAATCTCAGTCGCAAGGCATGTGACGACGTGGGTCGGCTGCCGGGGCGGGCGAGGCCTGCCGCGCAGGCCAGTGCAAGCAGCCATACCGCCGACATCGCGCCACCGCCGCCACTGCCCGGACTGACGGTCGACCCGGTCGTCGTGGCCGCTGTCGTCACCGTGATCGTCTGCGTCTTGGTGGCCTGCGCGCCGGCGCTGTCGGTCAGCGTCAACTGCACCGTGAACGTGCCGGCCGCGCTGGTGACCACGGTGGCCGTCGAGCCCGTCGTGGGCCCGCTGAAGCTGGCGATGCCGCTGCCACTGGTGATGCTCCACTGGTAGCCAGTCAACGTGCGACCGGCCGGCGCGCTGGAGCCGGCGCTGTCCAGCGTCAGGTTGTTGCCCGCCGTCACCGTCGTCGCCGACGGGCTGATGCTGACCGTGGGCCCCAGCGCAGTCACGGTGACGGTTGTGTTCGCGCTGCCGGTCTGGCCCAGCGAGTCGGTCACTGTCAGCGTGACGACGAACGTGCCGCTGCTGCTGCCCAGCGTCGACACCGCCGCCGTGGCGGCATTGGTGGCGCTGGTAAAGCTGGCCAGGTTGGCAGGGCTGGCGCTGACCGTCCACTGGTAGCCCGTGATCGTGAAGCCGCTCGCCGCCTTGGCGCTGCTGCCGTCGAAGCTGACCGGCGTGCCGGCGGCCACGGCGCTGGCCGAGGCGACGATGCCGACCGTCGGCGCGGCCGGCGCGGTGACGGTGATGGCCTGCGTGCTGGTGGCCTGCTGGCCGGTGCTGTCCTTCACCGTGAGCTGCACGGTCACGGCGCCGATGCCGCTCGTCTTCAGGCTGGCCGTGGCCGCGTTGGTCGCGCCGCTGAAGCTGGCGAAGCCTGCGCCGCTGGTGATGGCCCACTGCCAGCCGGTGATGCTGCGTGTGCCGGGCGCGGTGGAGGCGCTGCCGTCCAGGTTCACCGTCGTGCCGGCGATCACAGTCGTCGCGCTGGCCGTGATGCCGGCCGTAGGCCCGGCGGCGTTGGCCGCAGCGGCCACGGCGGCGCCCACGTCCAGCAGGCCGGCGCCGCAGGTGGAGGTGGTGCAGTAGCACTCGTCCTGCACGCTGGCATTGGGGGCATGGCAGATGGGCACGCTGCTTCCCGACGGTTGCACGGGGAAGCTGAGTGCCGTCGACTGCAGCAGCGACTTGATCTGCGCGGGCTTCAGCGACGGGTTGGCCGACAGCATCAGCGCCGCCGCGCCCGCCACCATCGGCGTGGCAAAGCTGGTGCCGACCGAGTAGTTGCTGCTGTTGCTGTAGGTGTGGCTGCCAGCGGTCGTCGTGCCGGTGTTGGTGGCCGTGAGGATGGGGTAGAGGCAGGTGCCGCTCAGGTTGACGCAGTTGCCGCCGGGCGCGGCGATGGCGACCTGGGCGCCGATGCTGGAGAAGCCGACCTTGGTGCCGACATGGCGCACGCCGGCCACGGCGATGACGCCCGTGCAGTTGGCGGGTACGCCCACCGCCAGGCCTTCCTCGTTGCCGGCCGCGACGACGACGGTGACGCCGGCCGCGACGAGCTGGGTGATGGCGTCCTGGTAGGCCGCGCTGCAGCTTCCGGTGCCGCCGAGCGACAGGTTGATGACCTTGGCCGGGTTGGGGTTGCTTGTCGGCAGGCTGCTCAGGCCGGCGGCCCAGAGCATGCCGGCAATGATGTCCGAGTCCGTCCCGCCGCACTTGCCCAGCACGCGCACGGGCAGGACCTTCACGTCGTAGCCCACCGAGGCCATGCCGACGCCGTTGTTGGTCTGCGCGCCGATGATGCTGGACGTCTGCGTGCCATGCCAGCTGCTGTTGGTGGCCGACTCGCCGCTGCCGCACTGGCCGGCCGTCGTCCAGTCGCCGGGGTCGGTGGCGTCGGCATCGCGGCTGCCGCCGTCACCCGACGTCGTGGTCGAGCTGACGAAGTCGTAGCCGGGCAGGAGCTTGGCTGCGAGGTCGGGGTGGGTCAGCAGCACGCCGGTGTCGATGTCGGCGACGACGAGGCTGCTGGCGCCCGTCGTGAAGGCCCAGGCGCCCACGGCATTGATGGCGGAGATGAAGGTCGTGTCGGCCGGCTGCAGATACCACTGGCCGGCGGCCAGGGCCGCGCCCGAGGCGGCGGGCAGCAGCGGGTCATTCGGCAGGGCCAGCGCATGGCGGCGCTCGTCGGGCACGGCGTATTCCACGTCGGCATCCTGGGCGAGCCGAGCGGCCAGCGCAGCGGAGGTGAGTGCGCTGTCGCCCCACACGACCTGGCTGCGCGCGTCGATCATGCGGCCGTTGCGCAAGCCAAGACCATGGCGGCCGGCGAGCGTGGCGGCCTGCTGCGGACCGCGCTCGCCGCGCTGGCGGGCGTCGCGCATCAGCGGCCCCAGGGCCTTGAACTTGACGATGACGCGGGCGCCCTCGGCATCGTTGGTGACGGCCTGAGCGGGCAGGGCGGCCAGCACCAGCGCAAGCAGGGTGATCGCGGCGATCAGCACGAGCACGACGGGCAGCAATGAGCGAGGAGATAAGCGACGCATGCCTGGATGTTCCTGCAAACCCGTTACTCCCCTGCTGCTGCTTTGTGTCGAGGTCGACACATGCCCGTGACGGCTAGCGCGTCAGCGCCCGCGAGCGCCCGGCCCGCTTGTTGGCAAACATGGCCTCGTCGGCGTGGCGCATCAGCGCGTCGGGCGTGCGGCCGTCGCCGGGGAAATGAGCCAGGCCCAGGCTGCTGCCCACGCTCACCTGGGCGCCGCCGCTCAGCGTGATGGGTTGGGACAGGGCGTCCAGCAGCCGGTTCAGCACCGGCTCCGCCTCGGCCGGCGCCTGGGCGGGGGAGAGCAGCACGACGAACTCGTCGCCGCCCAGGCGCGCCACCGTGTCGCTGGCGCGCAGGCCGGCGTGCAGGCGGAATGCCACGGCCTTGAGCACCTCGTCGCCGGCGTCGTGGCCGTGGATGTCGTTGACCTGCTTGAAGCCGTTCAGGTCCAGGTAGGCGAGTGCAAAGACATGGCTGCTGCGCTCGGCGCCGTGTATGGCCTGCTTGAGGCGGTCGGCCAGCAGCAGGCGGTTGGGCAGGCCGGTCAGCGCGTCGTGCAGGGCGGCATGCTCCATGCGCGCCTCGTGGGCCTTGCTCTGGGTGATGTCCACCATCATCCACAGCGTTTCACCGCCGCTGCCAGGTAGCTCCACGCCGGCCAGGTCCACCCAGATCAGCGAGCCGTCCTTGCGGCGCATCTGCAGCTGCGTGCGGAAGCGCCCGCCGGCGCGAATCTGCGGGTAGGCCAGGGCGCCCATGGTCTCGTAGCCGGCCGGGTCGATGTGGAGGTCGCGCACCGGCACGCCGAGCAGCTCGCCCTCGCCGAAGCCGAACATGCGCTCCAGCGCATGGTTGCGCCAGGTGATCTTGCGGTCGCGCAGCTTGGCGATGCCGACGAGGTCGCTCTCCAGCATGGCCTCCTGGTCGAGCGTGAGCTGGTGCAGCTGCTGGCGGATGCGGTGGGTCTCGCTGATGTCGAACATCACCGAGCGGCTGCGCAGGTATTGGCCGTTCGCGTCGTAGATGGCGGTGGCCGACAGGCTGACGCGGCGTGTCTCGCCGTGGCGGCCCTTGATGCTGAACTCCAGCTCCGACACCCGGCCGTCGCGCTTGAAACGCGGGAAGGCCTCGTTGAAGAGGGCGCGGCCTTCATCGTCGAAGAAGTCCGCCGGGCTGGCGCGGCCTATGAGTTGCTCGGCCGTGCACCCCAGCCACTTCAGGCCAAGCGCGTTGATCTGCAGGAAGCGGCCTTGGGTGTCCAGCGCGTAGTAGGCGCAGGGTGCGTTGTCGTAGAGGTCCAGCAGGCTTTGCCGCGCCTCGTCGGCCTGGGCCTGCAGCGTCTTGCGTGCAGTGATGTCGGAGGCGATGAAGAGGAAGCCGCTCAGCTCGCCGCTGTCGCCGTGCAGGGGCTGGGCCTCGATGTCGACCCAGTAGTCGCGGCCGTCCTTGGCGCGCTGCACCAGTTCCACCTGGCAGCCCAGGCCGACGTTCATCGCCTCGCTCATGCCTTGCACGGTGCCCTCGTCGGTCAGCTCGGAGTGCAGCAGTTCGCGGGGCCGCCGGCCGATGGCGTCGGCCGGCGTGTAGCCGCTGGTGCGCGTGAAGCCCTCGTTCACCCAGGTGATGCGGCGCTCGGGGTCGGTGATCATGACCGCGTTGGTGGTGTGGCTGGCCACCGCAGCCAGCCGGGTCAGGTCCGCCGTCATGCCGCGCGCCATCTGCTCGGCGCGTGCGCGGCCGGCGGCCAGCAGATAGACCGTCAGGGCCAGCAGCACGCTCAGCAGCGCGCCGCCCAGCCCCATGCCGATGCCGGACAGGCCCAGCAACCGCACGTTCGCGTCCCGCGTCAATGCGGAGTCGAGGCGGAACTCCCGGCCGGCCACCGTGAAGTGGACGGACTCAGCCGTGGGGGACTCCGCCAGCGTGTCCTGCTCCGCCTCGGCCGGCGTCAGCGCCTGGCCGTCGCGCGTGACCAGCAAGGGGCCGAACTCGCCGTCGGGCATGCGCACCGACAGCTTCAGGTCCAGCAGCGACGACACCGGCTCGGTCACGCCGCGCAGCAGGTCGTTGACCACCAGCGGCGCATACAGCAGGCCTTGCAGGGACGCGCGGCGCTGGTCCGGCCTGCCCGGGTCATGCCCCTGCCGGTAGACCGGCAGCAGCAGCAGGAAGCCCGGGCCCTTCAGCGGGTCCTGCACCAGCCGCACGATGCTGGAGAGCGTCGGCTCGCCGCTCTCGACGGCCTGCTCGATGGCCTGGCGGTGGATCGGGTCGGCGCCCGAATCCTGGCCCCAGGCCGCGAAGTTGCGCGAGAACGGCGAGACCTGGGTGACGACGTAGAGCGTCGGTTCAAGGCCCGTGTGATGCACGTTGAATTCGGTCGTGCCTTCGCGCTGGCGCTCGGCAACGAAGCGGGCCAGGTTGCTGCGCTCAACCCGTTCGATGAAGCCAAAGCCGCGCACGCCGGGGAACTCCTTGGCCAGGTCGCGCGACTCGACATAGGCGTCGAAGGCCTGGCGGCTGAACTTGCCCTCCAGCGCCGCCAGCGTGCCGCGCGCGCCCTTGAGGCCGTAGACGGGCATGGTCAGCCGCTTGACCAGGTCGGCCTGCAGGCGCTCCACCTGGCGCTCCTGCTGGGCGTGTGCCTCGGCGCCGGCCGCGCGCTGCTGCCAGATGACCCCGCCGGCGGTCAGTGCCAGGCCGATGGACAGCACCACAGCCGCCGCGATCCAGGCGGCGGGGCTGGCCATCTCGGGCCCGGTGTATGCGTCTCCGATGCGCAAGCGGTCTCTCTTCTTTATGGGGGGAGTTGCTCGGCGATTGAAACATGTCCGGGCGGTCACGTCAGCCCCACGCGGGGCCCCGCCGCGCACAATCTCCGGCCATGACGATTTTCCCGACCCAGGCCCGCGCCAGCCGCCTCGCCAATCGCCGCGTGCTGGGCGCGGTAGCAACGCTGTCGGACGCTGAATTCCACGCGCCGCGCACCAGCTTCTTCCCCAGCCTGGCGCTGACGCTGAACCATGTGCTGAACGTGGACCACTACTACATCGCCGCCCTGCAAGGCGACGAGCGCATGCGCCACATCTGGGCGGGTTATGTGCCGGCGCAGACGGCGGCCGAGCTGGCCACCAGGCAGGACGAGAGCGACGAGAAGCTGATCGCCTTCTGCGCGGCCTTGCAGCCGGGCGACGAGGACCGCATCGTTGCCTTCGACCGCGGCGCCGGTATCGCGGCCGGCCCCCGCGAGCCCGTGTGGCGGGTCCTGGCCCACCTCTTCATGCACCAGACCCACCACCGCGGCCAGGCCCACGCCATGCTGGCCGGCACCTCGGTGAAGCCGCCGCAGCTGGATGACTTCATCCTGCTGGGGGACGATGTGCATCGCGGCGGGGACATGGCGGCGCTCGGTTGGGACGAGCCTGTGTAACTGGAGGCGTTGATCATGCAGAAAGTCGAACTGGTCAGCTGGAAGCCTGGCATGCAGAAGGTCAGTTGCACGCGTGCGTTGCAAGCCTCGTGCGAGCTGGGTCTGGCAGCCGCGCAGGCGAAGACGGATGCACTGCTGGAGCGCAAATCCCCGACCGTTAGTGCCGCTTCCGCGCCCGCGGCGCGACGGCTGATCCTTCAATTGGCGTCGCTCGGCGTCGTCGCGCGGTTTGCCGCTAGCGCGAGCTACGCGCCTCAGCAGCGGTTCGACGCAGTCTTCGCACTGGTGGCACCGCTGCTCCCGCCCGCGACAGCCGCTGCCGTCCAGGCACTCAGCGCCCAAGGCGAATGGGAGCTGGCGCTCTCGCATTGCATGGCCCGCCTGAGTTCGCAAGCGCCACCGGCCGAGACCGAACGCTTGTTGTCGGAGGTGCTGGTCGAGTTCGGTCTCGCGCTGCCCGACGACGCCTGGGCCGCGGAGATCGAACGGCATCTCGCGGCTGCTGATCGCGGCGAGATGCCGACCCCGTCAGCAAACGGGGTGTTTGGCAGGGCGCGGTGAGCCGCTGACGTCTTCGGTCACGGGCGCAGGTTGCCGACCTCGCCGTCATCGAACTGCTTGCCCAAGGCGGCGCCGATCAGCATCTTCACGCCGGCCACCGCGTCGCCGTGCTTGTTGTCCCAGTACTGGCCTTGCGTGGGATGCACGCGGATGACGCTGATGCAGGGGTCGTCCTTGCCGTCGTGGAACCACACGCGCGCCAACGGCGTCCAGAGCTTCTCGATGAGCGCCTTGTCATGCAGCACGATGGCCTGGCCCGTGAGGTGCAGGAAGCCCGAATGCTCGGACGCCTGGAAGTAGAGCTCGACCTCGCCGTTGGCGTCGATCTGGGCGTTCTTGTGGCTGTGCTTGTCGCTCAGGAACCAGATCGTCCCGTCCTCGTCGCACTGGCGCACGCCCATTGGACGCACGCCGCCATGGGTGACGAGGAAACAGGTGTCGGCCTTCTCCACGACGTTGCGGATCTTCTCCACCGCGTCGCCGCCCGCGAGGTCGTGCCGCGTGTCGGCGTTGTGGGCGTCWGGGTGGGTGGGCGTGAGGTCTTGGGCCGGGGTGTTCAGGATGGGGTAGGTCATGGCGGACTCCATGTCGGGGGGAGTCGCCAAGATAGGGGTCGGGTCGTGCGGTGCTTGTCAGTCCAGGCGCCGCCAGCACGCAGGACTCAACTCAAGGTTTTCCTTGGCAAGAGCGCGCTTTGCGCCGGTGCTCCCCGTGAATGCGGGGGGAAGCGTTAAATTGAATGCGCACAAAGTCTCGCGATTAGTGCGGACAATCGCGCGCCGGTTGCACGAGGTAACCGGCATAGAAAGCAAACAGGGAGGGTATCTATGCAAGCTAATTTCATTCGAACATGGGTTACTGGCGCCAGTCTTGCCTGCGCCGCATGCGTCGCAGGCGCGACCACGTATGACGTCTCGTCATACCCGTTTTCCTACATGGGCGTTACGGGGGCCTCGGTCGCGATCTCGACTTCTGTCACCGGTACGTTCACGACGCCGACGGCCATTGCGCAGTTCCTGAATGGCACAAGCTTCAGCGCCGTGCTGACCAACGCTAGCGGCGTGCTCGTCACGCTAGACAGCAGCAATGCAAGTTGGTCGTTGGACCTCACCGGAACGGGAGCTTCCGCCGTGTTCGATGCGGATGGTGGCCGGTTGAAGCTAGGGTTGTTCACTCCCGACGAGTTCAGCGGCGTCGCGCTGATTCTGAAATCGTTCGATGGGAGGTCCGTCTTCCAGATGCGCAAGGAAAACAACATCACTGACTATGCATTCGTGAACTTCACGCGTGATGCGATGTTTGGCGCTCACGCACCTCAGAGCTACAACGAGGCATTTGCGTTCCGCGCGGTGGCTGCACCGGTCCCCGAACTGCCAGCCGGCATGTTGCTCATTGGCAGCCTTCCACTGATCGCGGCTGCCGCGCGTCGACGTCGGCGCTGAGTAATGCCGTGAGGGCGGGCATTGATCCCGCCCTTTTCAAAGCTCCGCCACACCCTTGACCCGCACCGGCATCGCCACCGGCTGCGCTACCACTTCGACCGCGCGGCCATGGAAGCGGTCGAGCAACTTCTGCCACTGGGTCTTCACCGCCACGACATTGGCATGCTTCACATGTCCATAGCCGCGGATTTTCTCGGGCAGGCGGGCGAGGTCGACGGCGGTGTTCAGGTTGTCCGCCGTCAGTGAGGCCAGGATCTCTTCCATCAGCTTCTCGTAGTCGACGATCAACTGCCGCTCCATGCGCCGCTCTTCGGTCTTGCCGAAGACGTCCAGCGCCGTGCCGCGCAGACCTTTCAGCTTCGCCAGCCACTTGAAGGCCGTGAAGGTCCAGGAGCCCAGCTCGATCTTCTTCGCGCGGCCATCGGCGCCGGGGCGCGAGATCAGCGGCGGGGCGAGGTGGAAGCTCAGGCGCTCCCAGTTCTCGAACTGATCCTTCATCGCCGCCTCGAAGCGGCCGTCGGTGTAGAGGCGCGCCACCTCGTACTCGTCCTTGATGGCCAGCAGCTTGGCGTAATAGCGGGCGACGGCTTGGGTCAGGCGTTGGCCCTTGGCGAGCTTCGTTTCAGCGCCGCGCACGCGGTCGACCAGCGAGCGGTAGCGGTCGGCGTAGGCGGCGTTCTGGTAGTCGGTCAGGAACCTGGCACGCCGCTCGATGAGTCCGTCAGGGTCGTCGAGCTGGTCGAAGTTGAAGAGCTTGACGACATTGACGTCGCCGGCCAGCCTCGCAATGGCGTCCGGTGCGGCGATGGCCAGACGGCCCAGCGCGAAGGCGGTCTTGTTGCCGTCGACGGCCACGCCGTTCAGCTCGATGGCACGCATCAGCGCCGCTTCGCTGACGGGGATGAGGCCACGCTGCCAGCAGGCGCCCAGCATGATGATGTTGCTGGGCAGCGTGTCGCCCATCAGGCGCTGCGAGATGTCCTGCGCGTCGATGGTGGCAAGCTCGCCCTGCTCGCCGACGGCGAACTTCATCTTGGCCAGCAGCGAGTCGGCCTGCAGCGATGCGTCCGGGTTGCGCACGAAGCCAGCGGTCGGCAGCTCGTGGGTGTTGGCGAGGATGACGGTGCGAGCCGCCTTGATCGTGCCCAGCGCATCGGGCGACGCGCCCACCACCATGTCGCAGGCCAGCAGCACATCGGCCTGCTGGGTGTCGATGCGCACCTGGTTGAGCAGGTCCAGCGTTGGCGCCACGCGCACGAAGCTCAGCACTGCGCCACCCTTCTGCGCAAAGCCCATGAAGTCCAGCACCGAGGCCTGCTTGCCCTCGAGGTGGGCAGCCATGGTCACCAGCGCGCCGACCGTGACGACGCCGGTGCCGCCCACGCCGGTGACCAGCATGTCGAACGGCCCTGTCCAGTGCCACGCGGCGGGCGGCTGAATGGCCGCGAGTTCGCGCGCCAGGTCTTGCGCCGTGTAGCTGGCGCCGGCCTTCTTCCTCAGCACGGGTTCGTGCACGGACACGAAGCTCGGGCAGAAGCCGTTCACGCAGGAGAAGTCCTTGTTGCAGCTCGATTGCTCGATGGCGCGCTTGCGGCCCCAGTCAGTCTCGACGGGCACCACGCTCAGGCAGTTGCTGGCCACGCCGCAGTCGCCGCAGCCTTCGCAGACGGCCTCGTTGATGAAGATGCGCTTGGGCGGGTCGGGGAACTCGCCCTTCTTGCGGCGGCGGCGTTTCTCGGCGGCGCAGGTCTGGTCGTAGATCAGCACCGTCACGCCTTCGATCTCGCGCAGCTCGCGCTGCACCGTGTCCATCTCGCTGCGGTCGTGGAAGGTGGTACCGGTGGGGAAGAGGCCGTGATGGCCGTCGTACTTGCCGATCTCGTCGGACACGATCACCAGCCGCTTGACGCCCTCCGCCTCAACCTGGCGGGCGATCTGCGGCACGCTGGTCTGGCCGTCCACCGGCTGGCCGCCGGTCATCGCAACCGCGTCGTTATACAAAATCTTGTAGGTGATGTTGGTCTTGGCCGCGATGGCCTGGCGGATGGCCAGATACCCCGAGTGGTAGTAGGTGCCGTCGCCCAGGTTCTGGAAGACATGCTTCTCGGTCGTGAAGCGCGACTGCGCCGCCCAGTCCACGCCCTCGGCGCCCATCTGGATGAGGCCGGACGTGCCGCGTTCCATCCAGCTCGCCATGAAGTGGCAGCCGATGCCGGCCAGCGCCCGCGAGCCCTCGGGCAGCTTGGTGCTGGTGTTGTGCGGGCAGCCCGAGCAGAAATAGGGCTGGCGGCGCACGCCGTCCGCCGCGTTGGACAACAGACAGGGCGTCAGGAAATCGACGACGAGGTGGCGGCGGTCCAGCGCCGGGTTGAGCCGCGCCAGCCAGTCGGCCACCGTGCCCATGATGCGGCTGGGCCGCAGCTCGCCCAAGGCGCTCAGCACGGCGGCGCCGTTCTCATCCGTCTTGCCGACGACGCGGGGGCGCTGGAAGTCGGGCAGGTGGTAGAGCAGCTCCTTGATCTGGCGCTCGACGACGGGGCCCTTTTCCTCGATGACCAGCACGTCGGTCAGGTTGCAGCAGAACTCGGTGATGCGCGTCGGCTCCAGCGGGAACACCAGGCCCACCTTGTAGACGCGCACGCCGGCCGCAGCCAGCGCGTTGGGGTCCAGGTCCAGCCGGCGCAGCACTTCCATGAAGTCGTAGTGCGCCTTGCCCACGGTCACGATGCCCAGCGTGGCGGCGGGGCTGGTGACGATGTGCTTGTCGATGCTGTTGACCTTGGCAAAGGCCTTCACCGCGTCCAGCTTGTGCGCCAGCCGCGACTCCAGCTCCAGCGACGGCAGGTCCACCGTGCGGATGTGCAGGTCGGTCGGCGCCGTGTAGTCGACCGGGTTGTCGAAGTCCAGCGCCACCGCATCCAGGTCCACCGTCATGCCGCTCTCGACGACCTCCGAGATCGCCTTGAAGCCTACCCACGCGCCCGAGAAGCGGGAAAGCGCCCAGCCGTAGAGACCGAACTCCAGGTACTCGGCCACATTGGCCGGGTGCACCAGCGGCATGCTCCAGGCCTGCAGGGCCTGGTCGCTCTGGTGCGGTGTGCTGCTGGACACGCAGCCGTGGTCGTCCCCGCAGACGACGAGCACGCCACCTTGTTTGCTGGTGCCGTAGACATTGCCGTGCTTGAGCGCATCGCCCGAGCGGTCAACACCTGGCCCCTTGCCGTACCACATCGCAAACACGCCATCGACGGTGCGCTGCGGGTCCAGCGCCACGCGCTGCACGCCCAGGCAGGCGGTGGCGGCAAGGTCCTCGTTGATCGCGGGCAGGAACTCGACGTGGGCGGCGGCCAGGAACTTCTTGGCCTTCCACAGCTGCTGGTCCACCATGCCCAGCGGCGAGCCCCGGTAGCCGCTGACGAAGCCGGCCGTCTTCAGCCCGGCGCGTTCATCCATTTGTTTTTGTGCGAGCAGCAGCCTCACCAGGGCCTGCGTGCCGGTCAGGAAGACCGCGCCGCCGTCGGCCGCGAGGTTGTCGCTGAGCTGGTAGGGGCGAAGCGTTGGGGTGTCTGACATCGGAGCCTCCTGGGGCGGAAATTCTTTCTCCGCATGGCCGGAAGAACTTGCCTCAATGCCGGCTCACGGCGGGCCGAATGAGATGATTCTTCTCCAAAGGAGCTGCGCATGGAAATAAATGACTTCGATCGCGTCAGCCTGCAGATCCTTGAAGCCCTGCAGGCCGACGCGCGCCTGTCCACCCAGGCCCTGGCCGAGAAGGTGGGCCTGTCGGCCACGCCGGTGTGGCGGCGCATCAAGGAGCTGGAGGACCGCGGTGTCATCCGGGGTCAGGTCGTGCTGGTGGACCGCGAGAAGGTCGGCCTGTCCATCCTCGTGCTGGCCAACGTCAGCCTGCTGCGGCATACCGAAGGCGCGGTGGAGCAGTTCGAGCGGCTGGTCGGTACGCGGCGCGAGATCATCGAGTGCCATGCCATCACCGGCGAGGCCGACTACGTCATCAAGGTCGTCGCCGCCGACATGAAGGCTTACGACCTTTTCCTGCAGCAGCACATCTTCAAGCTGCCCGGTGTGAGCAGCGTGCGCAGCAACGTGGTGTTGCGCGAGGTCAAGTACGAAACGGCGCTGCCGGTGGGCTAACCTCGCGCGGTCGCATTGCAGCCCGCCGCCCATGGACTCCTTCTTCGCCCAGCTCTCGGAATCCGTCAACCACGCCCGCACGTTGGAGGACCTGGCCCGGCCGCTGCTGGAGATGCTGGAGGCCGTGACCGGCCTGGAGTCGACCTACCTGACAACGGTCGACCTGGCCGAGGGCCTGCAGCACGTCTTGTACGCCCGCAACTCGCGCGACCTGCAGATCCCCGAGGGCCTGACCGTGCCCTGGGGCGACACGCTGTGCAAGCGCGCGCTGGACGAGAACCGCCCCTTCACCGACGACGTCGGCAGCATCTGGGGAGACTCCGGCGCGGCGCGCGACCTGGGCATCCAGACCTATGTCAGCACGCCGGTGCGCACCGACGACGGCGCTCTCTACGGCACGCTGTGCGCGGCCAGCTCGCAGCGCCGGCCCATGACGCCCGAGGCCGGACATGTGCTGCGCTTGTTCGCCCGCCTCATCGAGCAGCACGTCGCGCGTGAACGCCTGGTCGAGCAGCTGCAGCAGGCCAACACCGAGCTGAAGACGCAGGCCATGACCGACCCGTTGACGGGCCTCATGAATCGCCGCGCGCTGATGCTGGAGCTCGCCCGCCTCAACTCGCTCGCCCACCGCACCGGCAGCTGGCTGCTGGCCGGCGCCATCGACCTGGACGGCTTCAAGCAGGTCAACGACAGCCACGGCCACGATGCCGGCGACGAGTTCCTGCGCGCCATCGCCCACCGCCTGCAGGCTGCGCTGCGCACCGGTGACGTGCTGGCGCGCATGGGTGGCGACGAGTTTGTCGTCGTCGGCCTCGGCCCCAGGCTCGGGGAGGATGGCGCCAGCGCCGCCCAGCTGATGCGCCAGCGCCTGGCCGCCGCCACCGTCGGCCGCTATGCGGCCGGCTCGGCGACGGTAGCCTACGAGGGCGCCAGCGTGGGTGTGGCCTGCCTGGACCTGCAGCGCGCCAGCCTCGAGGAGGTGCTGCGCGAGTCCGACGCGGCCATGTACCGCGTCAAGCTGGAACGCCGCAGGGGCATGGAAGCCCCTCGTCCGGTCTCGCCGCGCTGAACGCGGGCGTGCCCAGCCGGTCCCCCAAGGGGACGGCGATGCTTGGCGGATTGACCGCCAAGCACATCGCCAAGCGGGCCGGCTTGGGAGCGGCCCGGCGCTCGGCCCGTCGGGTCGTGCGTGCAGCGCCTACAGCTCGCCGTAGCTGTGCAGCCCGCTCAGGAACATGTTGACGCCCAGGAAGGCGAAGGTCGTCACGAGCAGGCCCACCAGCGCCCACCAGGCCGAGACGGTGCCGCGCAGGCCCTTCATCAGCCGCATGTGCAGCCAGGCCGCGTAGTTGAGCCAGACGATCAGCGCCCAGGTCTCCTTGGGGTCCCAGCTCCAGTAGCCGCCCCAGGCCTCGGCGGCCCAGAAGGCGCCCAGGATGGTGGCGATGGTGAAGAAGGCAAAGCCCAGCGCGATGGCCTTGTACATGAGGTCGTCGAGCTGGGGCAGCTCGGGCAGGCGGGCCGTCAGGCGCGGGCGCAGCGCCACGGCGATGGCCAGGAAGGCTGCCACGCCGGCGATCTTGCGCGCCCAGCCGTCCAGCCCGGTGACGGTGGCGGCGCTCACGTCGGCACCGAAGCGCACCGCCAGGATGAGCACGATGATGCCCACCGGCATGGCGACCAGGCCCGTCCACAGCGAGCGCGTCGCGGCCGTCTTCAGCAGATAGGCCAGCGCCACCATCGCCGCCAGCGAGAAGCTGCCGTAGCCGACGAAGTTGGCCGGCACATGGATCTTCATCCACCAGCTCTGCAGGGCCGGCACCAACGGCTGGATCTCCTGCGCGCCGCGCTCCACCGTGTACCAGAGCAGGAAGCCGACCGCCGCGCTGACGACCAGCATCACATAGGCGCCCAGCGAGCGCGTGGCAAAGCGCTGCTCGTAGTAGAGGTGGAAGAGCGTCGTCATCCAGCAGAACAGCACGAAGACTTCGTAGAGGTTGCTCACCGGGATGTGACCGATGTCGGCGCCGATCTGGTGGCTCTCGTACCAGCGCACCAGCGTGCCGACGAGGGCCATGAAGACGCCGCTCCAGGCCAGCTTGGAGCCGACGGTCTCGGCCACGCTGCTGCGCCCGGCACCGGTGAAGAAGCCGCCCCAGTAGAAGAGCATGCTCATGACGAACAGCAGGCTCATCCACAGGATGGCACTCTGGCTGGACAGCATGTACTTCAGGAAGAAGGTGTTCTCACCGGCAGCCAAGTCGGCACCGAAGCCGTCGCTCTGCCGCGCATACAGGGCGATGGCGAGCAGCGTGGCGGCGCCCACCGCGACGCACAGGATGCGCAACGGCTTCCAGAACCAGCCCAGCGCGATCAGTGCGGGCATCGCGAAGACGAGGATGCCTTTCTCGTAGCCATCCATGCTGGCGTGATAGCGGCTGAAGGCATAGGCGCCACCGAGCAGCACCAGGGCGGCGAAGACCCAGTCCAGCGCGTCGCGGCGCCGCGGCGCGTGGCGGGCGGCCAAGTCGAAGGTGGTGGTGTTCATGAGTGATCTTTCAGTACAGCAGCCTTGAGCTGGGCGAACAGCGTGGCGTTGTCGGGGGACTCGCGGGTGCTGGACATGGCCATGCGCACCTGCGAGCTGCCCGGGTCGGCGCTGGGCGCGATCCAGATCCAGAGCCTACGCTCCTTGATGTAGAGCATGGAAAAGACGCCGACGATGAGCAGGATGGCGCCCAGGTAGACCAGCTTCTGGCCCGGCGCGCGCGCGACCTGGAAGACGCTGGCCTGCACCTGCTCGAAGCCGTCCAGCTGCAGCAGCGCGGGCGCGGGGTAGTAGAGGCTGTCGGACAGCGACAGCACGGCCTGCGTCATGAAGGCCTGCGTGGCCGCGTCGATGCCGGCGGGCTTCAGCCGGTCACGCGCGCGAGCCAACTGGTTCAGCTCGAACAGGCTGCCGTTGAGGATGCGCAGCAGCACCTCGGAGACGCGCGGGCGCTCGGGCTCGGGCACGTCACGCTCGATGAACTGCGACAGCGCCGGCAGGCCACCCTTGACCTCGTCACCGGGCTTGGCGGCGGCGCCGGAGAACAGCGTCAGCGCGCGCTGGGCGGTGAGTTCGAGCTGGGACCGCATCTGCGGCTGGGCGGTCGGCGTGGCCGACACGGCATAGGCGCGCGCCGCCGCGTCGCGCAGCTTCGGGTCGGCCAGGGCCTGGCGCAGGCGCAGCCAGCCGTCCAGCGAGGCGTTCTCGTCGGCGGGCATGCGCAGGTAGCGGAAGTTCTCGGCCGGCGTCTCGCGCATGCCGGCCAGGAAGAGGCGCTGGCCGTCCAGTTCGACCGGCACCATGTAGTTGTTGAACTCGCGCGCCTGGCCGGCAGCGTCGCGCAGCTTGTAGCTGAAGCTGGGGCCGACGTTGTGCAGCGCCTTGGCCTTGTCGCTCTTGGCGCCGCTGCCCAGGTGCTGCTGCAGGCGGTCGCCGAGGTCGACCTTGCGCACGTCGACACCGCTGGCGTTGGCGCCATCGTTCGCCAGGTTCTCGACGTTGATGACGCGCAGGCCGTCCAGCTCCAGCGTCTGTGCACCGAAGGCCATCTTGGTGCCGACGCGGCCGTCCAGCTTCAGCGGCGCGCCGCCCGCCAGCGGCAAGGCCTTGAGCTGCAGCTTGCTGCCGCCGTCCTCGAAGCTGCTCTGGTAGATGGCCAGGCCCTTGTGGATGACGGGCTCGTTGACCTTGACCGTCGCCTCGCGCGTCGTCCCGCCATCGTGGATGACGATGTCGCTGGCGAAGCTCTTGGGCATGCCGGTCGGGTAGTAGTCGACCTTGAACTGCTTCAACTCGATGTCGAAGGGCAGGTCCTGCAGCACGACGCCGCTGGGCAGGCTGAGCACGGCAATGCCCTGGCGCTGCTTCTCCGTCACCGAGACATTGCCGCGAAAGCTCGGGTTGCCGGTGCTCAGGCGATGCTCGGGGCGGATGTCGGCGATGAAGCCCGAGCCGGTATAGAGCTGCTTGCCCTGGACCCACATGGCCAGCTTGACCATCGCGTTGCCGTCCAGCACGCCGCCGATGAGGATGAGGACGATGGCCGAATGGGCCGACAGATAGCCGATCTTGTTGGCCGCGCCGCGCCGCGCGGCGATCATGATGCCGTTGTCGCGCCGCTGCACGCGCGCCTTCCAGCCGAGCGCGGTCAGCGTGTTGCCGATCTCGGCCAGGGCCATCGCCGGGTTGCTGGGCAGCTCGCCGATCGCCTTGTGATGGTGGGCGGCCAGCGACTGCTCGCGCACGCCTTCCTTGTAGCTGCGCAGGTCGACCAGGATCTTGGGCGCGTTGCGGGCGATGCACAGGCTGGTCGACAGCACCAGGAAGGCCAGGATGAGCAGGAACCAGGGCGCGCTATAAACCGTGTACAGGCCGATGCGGCCGAACACCTCGGCCCAGAACGGGCCGAACTGGTTGATGTAGTTGCCAAGCGGCTCGCTCTGGCGCAGCACCGTGCCGATGACCGACGAGATGCAGATCACGCTCAGCAGCGTGATGGCGAAGCGCATGGACGCGAGCAGGTCCAGCAGCTCGCGGGCGGCGGATTGGCGGGGGGATGATGAAGACATCAGTTGTCCGTGGCGCTTTCGGGCCGAGCGCCGGGCCGCTCCCAAGCCGGCCCGCGTTGGCGATGTGCGTGCGGCTCAATGCCGTGCGCATCGCCGTCCCCTCGGGGGACCGACCGGGCTCGCTCGCGTTCAGCGCTGCGAGATTGGGCGAGGGGTTGGCTCATCTTCTTCAATGAAAAAGGCCGGTGGGGATCACCGGCCTTCGTTCGCGAGGCGTGCGTGCAGGTCAGCGCAGGCCGGCGACGTAGTCGGACACGGCCTTGATTTCCTTGTCGTTCATCTTCGCGGCCACGGCGGTCATCGGCGCCGAGTTGACGCGGGCGCCGCTGCGGAAGGCCACCATCTGCGCCTCGACATAGTCGCCATGCTGGCCGCCGATGCGCGGGTACTGGGCCGGGATGCCCGAGCCGTTCGGGCCGTGGCAGGCCGCGCAGGCCGGCACGCTGCGCTCGGCAATGCCGCCGCGCCAGATCTTCTCGCCCAGGGCGACCGTGTCCTTGTTCTTTGCGAAGCCCGGCTTGGCGGTCTTGGACGCGTAGAAGGCCGACACGTTGCGGATGTCTTCTTCCGACAGCGGCGCGGCCATGGCGGTCATGACGGCGTTCTTGCGCTTGCCGGCCTTGAACTCGGCCAGTTGCTTGGCCAAGTACTCAGGGTGCTGGCCGGCCAGGATGGGGTTGGCCGGGCTGCCGCGCGAGCCGTCGGCGGTGTGGCAGGCGGCGCAGACCTGGGTCGAGAGCGCACCACCCTTGGCAAGGTCGGGCTTGGCGGGCGCGGCGGCCGGCTCGTTCGCCTGAGCCACGGTGGCCAGCAGCAGACTCGACAGGAGGGTGGCGACAGTCTTCATGGATTTATATGGTTTCGTTGGGCGCAACTTTCGAATTTTACAATGCCCGACCAAAGCGTCCGACCCTGCCATGACCAACGAAATCCCTGAGGCAGCAACTGCCGAGCCGATCACCGAGAAGATCGCCTTGGCCTGGACGCACACCACGCGCTTCCTGACCACCGCCAGCCAGCTCATCCATCTGCCCGCCACCGAGCTGCCGGAGATCGCCTTTGTTGGCCGCTCCAACGCCGGCAAGTCCACGGCCATCAACACGCTGGCCCAGCAGAAGCGCCTGGCCTTCGCGTCCAAGACGCCGGGCCGCACCCAGCACATCAACCTGTTTGAGCTGGGCCCGAAAGACGCCGCCGACGCGCTGTTTGCCGACCTGCCCGGCTACGGCTATGCCGCCGTCGCCAAGTCCGCCAAGGTGCGCTGGCAGAAGGTGATGGCCGACTACCTGGAGGTGCGCCGCAGCCTGTCGGGTGTCGTGCTGATGGTGGACTCCCGCCTGGGCCTGACCGACCTGGACAAGCAGCTGCTGGACTTCGTCTCTGCCCGTGTGTCTTCTGGCGAGATCAAGCTGCTGGTGCTGCTGACCAAGTCCGACAAGCTCAACCGCAGGGAGGCCGACGCCATCCTGCGCTCGACGACCGAGTACCTGGGGGAGATGTCCACCGAGAGCTCGGACGTGGCCGTGACGCTGTTCTCGGCGCTGAAGAAGAGCGGCGTTGGCGATGTGGCGCTGGCGCTGCGCGAGTGGGTGCTGGCGCATCGGGCGGCCGAGCCGGTGCCGGACTCGGTCCTGGCTGCGGAGCCCCCGTTCCAGCCCGAAGACTGAGGTTCAGCCGCCGTCCAGATCGCTCATCAGCGTGTCGACGGCGCGCTGGACGACGCTGTCGTCCTCCAGCGCCGTGATCAGGCCATTGGCCAGCAGCGCCTCCAGCGCGCGGCGCGTCAGCGGCAGGCGCTCGTCGGACTCGCGGCCGACGAAGAGCATGAACTGACGGCCCTCGCTGATCCAGGCGATCTGGCTGGTGTGCCAGTCACCCTGGATGAAGAGGTGGAACCAGCGGCCGATCTGCAGGCCGTCTATCCAGCGCTGCAGCGCGGCGCGGGCGTCGGGCGAGTCGTGCTCGTTGTAGAGCTGCACCGGCACCGTCGGCAGCTCGCCGCGGTCGACGTCGGCGCTGAGCCAGTGCGAGGGCAACTGCGAATCGCGCTCGTCCATCAGGCGCTTGACGATCTCGTCGGCCGAGGCCGGCGCGGCGACGCTGGGCGCTGCCGGCTGCGGGGCCTGGGGCCGGCGTTCGCTCGCGTCCTGGGCAGGCAGGCCGCGCAGCAGGCGGGCATGCTGGGCCATCAGCTCGGTCAGCGGCGGCTCGCGCTTGGCCTCGGGCAACTGGACGCTGTCGCAGCCGGCCATCAGGCGTTCGATGAGCACCGGCAGGCGCATGCGCAGGGCATCGCGGTCGGCCGTGTCGCGCGGCGTGGTGAGGCTGTCGATGACGGCATCGACGAGTTCCATCGCGGCCAGCGCCTCTTGCGAGTCACGCCCCTGGCGCACCATGGCCGTGACGATGACCTCCACCCAGGCGGTCTGCAGAAAGCGATGCATGCGCGGGCCCAGCGGTGCGCCGGCGACCTGGTGGTCGATCTGCTCGCGGATCAGCTCGCGCCATTCGCTGCGCTGCTGCTCGCGCTCCAGCGCGGCCAGCGCCACAGCGTTGAGCTCGCTGCCCTGGCGGGCCTGCTGGTCGATCTGCGCATCCACGCGGGCCAGCACCTGCTGGAAAAGGGTGGCGGTGGGCGTCGGCGCGTCCACCAGCAGCTGGGCCTCGCCCTCCATGAAGCGCAGGAAGTCGACAAAGCGCCGGTCGTCCGCGCGCTCGAAGCCCATGCCGTGGGCGGCCACGCGGTTCAGCAGCGCCCAGGTGGGATGGTCTTGCCGGCGCAGCAGCATCGCGTCGCTGCGTGCCAGGCGCACAACGGCGATCTGCAGCCGAGCCAGCAAGGCCTTCAGCGGTGGCAGCAGGCGCGGGTCGGCCAGGATCTGGTCATAGAGCCGGCTCAGCATGTCCGGCCCGGTCGTGCGCACAAAGGGCGCGGGGGCCAGCGGGTCGCGCTGCGTGGCGCAACCAAAGGCGCTCAGGCCCTGGGGCCGCGAGTTGACCGCGTCGACGCGGCGAGACAGGCCGTCCAGCGTGCCGCCGGTCGAAGACCGTGCGCCGATGCCACGAGCGGCGGCCAGGCGCTGGTGGGCCAGCGGGTCGGTCTGGGCATGGCCGTGCGAGGCCACCATGTCGCCGATGTCGGCGGCCTGCAGCGCGGCGCTGGCTTCGACGTACTGGCGATGCAAGGCCTTGGCCAGCGGCGTGGCGGCCACGCGCATCAGCTCGTACTGGGCCTGGGCACCGACCGGGCTGGCGGCCAGCGCGTGGTGCAGCGCATGGGCGTAGAGGGCGGGGCGCAGCGGGTTGTCGCGCTCTCGGGCCCGGGCGGTGCCGCGCAGCGCGGCGTAGAAGTTGCCGATCTGGTGCAACTCGGCGCGGCTGAGTTCCTCGGCCGTCTGAGCGACGTGGGCAATGGCCACGTCCTGCAGGGCCTGGTGCTCGTCGACGAGGCTGAGGCCTTCTATGCCGCCGGCTTGCAGGGAGCGGTGCAGCGGGTCCTCGCCGCGGCGGCCGGCCTGCAGCAGTTCGATGAGCTTGCCTTCGAAGTCGGCCGCAAAGTGCGCCCGCACCTTGCGCCAGCCGTCCCGCAGCGGGAAGTGCTGGGGCTTGGCGTCGAGCTCGTCCTGCACGACGTTCAACAGCTCCCGAGCCAGCGGACCGGCTTCGGTCAGCGCGTGGTCGAGCAGGTGGTGGGGATGCAGGCTGGAGGACATGGAGGCGGAGTGACGGCGGAATGAGATTATCTGGCGCCTGATTGGTGCGTCTTGCGCTGTTGCCGCCATTTACCTCCCCCTGAACCACATGGCAAACGCCGCGCTTCATGACCTATTTACGCTTTTCCAGCATGGTCGTCATGCCGAGATGGCGATGAGGGCTCGCGAGCTCTTGACGCAGACGCCGAATGACGGTCAGTTGTGGAAAGCGTTGTCAGTGGCGCAGCAACTGCTCGGCGAGGACGCACTGCCGGCGCTTGAGCGTGCGATGCAGCTGCTGCCGGGCGATGCCGAGCTGCCTGCCAACCTGGGCGCCCTGCTGGCCGCGCGGGGCCGCTGGGCCGAGGCGCGTGCGGCCTATGAGCAGGCGCTGCGCCTGCAGCCTAGGCTGGCCGGGGCGCACAACAACCTGGGCAATGCGCTGCTGGCCCTGGGCCAGCCGGCCGAGGCGCTGGCGGCCTTTGACCAGGCTCTGAGCCTGCAGCCGGGCCTGGTCGCCGCTTTGGGCAATCGGGGCCGGGCGCTGCTGGCGCTGGCGCGCCACGACGACGCGGCCGAGGCCTTGCTGCGGGCAGTGGCGGCGCAGCCGCGCGATGCCGGCCTGCGCCTGCACGCCGCGACAGCGCTGGCGGC
>NZ_JBGCUM010000065.1:0-26191 GCF_054177665.1 Roseateles sp. P5_E8
GGCGCAACGCTCCTGCGACTCATTCGCTCCCACGACTTTGGGGCTATGAGTATTTGTGACAAGCAAACCCCTATAATCACTGGCTAGGCGAGGGAAGCGCTCGAGGTTTTCCGCGTCTTTTCTGTCGGGGTCTGCAATCAGCGTTCAAACGCTGGCGCACGATCCCAAAATTATGGTGTGCACCGTCGTTTAAACGTTTGAGGACAAGTAATGAACAAGTCGATCCTGTTGGCTTCCCTGCTGGCTGCTGCTGCTCTGACCGCTTGCAGCAAGAAGGAACCTGAAGTTGTTGCGCCCCCGGTCGTGGTCGCTCCGGCTCCGGAAGCTGCTTCCGCCGCTGCCAGCGCCGTTGCCGACGCTGCTTCCGCAGTTGCCGACGCTGCTGCGTCCGCCGCTTCGAAGTAATCGCTTCGTCCGCACGGAAAGAGCCGTCGCTGCGCAAGCAGCGACGGCTCTTTTCTTTTTCGGACCGCAATCGAGGCTGAATTGGCTTTCTGTGGCCTGAATTACAAAACTTTGCGGCCGGCGAGTTGGGCAATCAGCCGACGGCCAACCAGTCGAAGCCCCGCACCGGGTCGGCGACGCGAATATCGTCCGCAGCGCAATTCAGTACTGGTGCCAGCGCCCCCCGGGCCAGGGCGGGTGAGTTGTTCTTCTCGCTCAGATGCGCTGCCACAACGGCGCCAAGGCCCGTATGCCGGCAGCGCGACAGCAGGTCGGCGGCGGCTTCGTTGGATAGATGGCCGTGAGTGCCCAGAATGCGCCGTTGCAATGAAGGCGGGTAGGGGCCGGACCTGAGCATGGCCTCGTCGTGGTTGCATTCCAGCAGCAACGCGTGGCAGCCACGCAGCGCCTCGGACACGGCCGCTGGCGCGCTGCCCAAGTCTGTGACGATGCCCAACCGCACCGCACCGTCGCTCAAGGCTAGCTGCAGCGGCTCGTGCGCATCGTGCGGCACGGCGAAGGGCTGCAACTCCAGGTCGCCTAAAGCGATGGCTTCGCCGCTGCGCGCCAGGCACAGCAGGCAGGCCTCGAAGTCGTCGCAACCGATGGCGCGCCAGGTGCCGCGGCTCGTGATCAATGGGATGCGATGACGGCGCGCGAACGCGACCGAGCGGCCGACGTGGTCACCATGCTCGTGCGTGATGAAGATGGCGTCGACGTCGGCCGGCGTGCAGCCAGCCTGCGCCAGGCGCCGTGTCAGCTCGCGTTCGCTGAAGCCCGCGTCGATGAGAACGCGGGTGGTCGTGATGCCCTGGCTGGCCTCGACGAGCGTCGAGTTCCCGCCGCTGCCACTGCCCAGGTTGCGAAAGCGCATGGCGGCAGTCCTTCGCCGCTGGGAGACCTTACTTGAGGTCGTCCATCAGCAGGCCGAGGATGCGCTTGGCGTTGTCGTCGGTGATCGCCTGGCCACGGTCGTCGAGGATGCGCACGGTGCTCTTCTCGCCCTCGGCCTTGACGGACACGCGGTAGCGCACCGGCGTGGAGCCCTTGGCGCCGAACAGGCGCTGGAAGAAGTTGGGTTCTTCCTGGCCGGCCTTCTCGGGGTCGGCGTAGCGCAGGTAGAACAGGCCGGCGGCGCGGTCGCGGTCTTCGATGGTGAAGCCATGGCGATCCAGCGACAGGCCGACGCGACGCCAGGCGCGGTCGAAGCCGTCGTTGACGGCCAGGCTGTCGGGCACTTCGGACAGCGGGCGGCGCGTGCGCGTGCCTTCGCCACCCGTGGCCAGCGGCGACGGCTTGGCGGCAGCAGCGGGTGCGTCGGCGACGATGGCCTTGGCAGCAGTTTCCTGGCCACCGAGCTTGAGCATCAGACGCGACAGCATCTCGGCTTCCAGCGACGGGTCGCTGGCGCGGGGCTGCCAGGCGGTGGAGTCCTTGGCCGAGGTCGTGTAGACCTCCTGCATGCCGCGGTGGCTGATGAAGATGTCGGTACCGTTGGCGCCGCGCTCGATGCGGGTGCGATACATGTCGCGCTCGCCGGTCGAGTACAGGCCGTCAAAGATCTTGCCGATGGCCGAGCGGATGAAATCCTGCGGCAGCTTGGCGCGGTTCTCTGCCCAGTTGGTTTCCATGATGCCGACCTCGGGCTGCTCCTTGGTGAGCGAGAGGCCGCGGTCCTGCCAGAAGGTGCGCAGCTGGGGCCAGATCTGCTCCGGCGTCAGCGAGGTGTGCAGCCAGCGTTCGGTGCCGCTGCGCTCCAGTCGGATGTCGCCGGCCGAGTTCGGCGCGACGCTGTTGGCAGCCATCGTCGAGGTCGCGGCGGCGGTAGCAGGCCGGGTGGCGGACAGGGCCGAGGCGGTGATGGAGCCGCCTTGCACCTGGGCGCGGCTGTCCTTGGCGAGCTGGGTCAGGTCGGGCGGAACGTCCAGGCCTGTGGTCTGGCGCGACTGGGTCTTGTAGTCGACCTTGTCGGACGAGAACATGCCGTCAAGGGTGCTGCAGCCAGCGAGGGACAGGACAAAGGCCGTGCAGGCGATGCGGGTCGCCGTGGGGCGATGCGAGAAAAGGGACGTCACGCTGGAGATCTCCGAGGGAACTGTTTGCCCGCTTTCGGCGGGCAGCCGCGCATTAGACCAGAGGACTCAGAGCAGTCCGGCTTCGACCATCGCCTGGCCGACAGCGACCTGGCCGACCGTTGTCAACGGTGTGATGGGCAGGCGCAGCGCAGCGCCGCAGCGGCCCAGGCGCGACAAGGCCCACTTGGCCGGGCCGGGGCTGGGTTCGCAGAACATCTGCTTGTGCAGGCCGAGCAGCTTGAGGTGGACCTTGCGGGCCTCGACGGCGTTGCCTTCCAGCGCTAGGCGGCACAGCTCTGCCATCTGGCGCGGCGCGACGTTGGCCGTCACGCTGACGTTGCCGTGGCCGCCAAGCAGCATCAGCGCGATGGCCGTGCCGTCGTCGCCGGAGTAGATGTGGAAGCCTTCGGGCGCGTGCTTGATCAGAAAAGCGGCGCGCTCGATGTTGCCGGTAGCTTCCTTGATGCCGAAGACGCCGGGCAGCGTGGCGCAGCGCAGCGTCGTCTCGGGCAGCAGATCGGCGACGGTCCGGCCGGGCACGTTGTAGAGCATCATGGGGATGTCCACGGCCTCGGCGATCGCCTTGAAGTGCTGGTAGATGCCTTCCTGCGAGGGCTTGTTGTAGTAAGGCACGACGGACAGCGTGCAGTCCGCGCCGACTTCCTTGGCGTAGCGGCTCAGCTCGATCGCCTCGGCGGTGGAGTTGGCGCCGGTGCCGGCCAGCACGGGGACGCGGCCTTTGGTGTGCTCGACCGCGACACGGATGATCTCGCGGTTCTCGTCCATGCTGACCGTGGGCGATTCGCCTGTGGTGCCGACGACGCCGATGCAGGCCGTGCCTTCCTCGACATGCCAGTCGATCAGGCGGCGCAGGCCGGGGTAGTCGATGCTGCCGTCGTCATTCATGGGTGTGACGAGGGCGACGATGCTGCCGAGGATGGGCTTCATGGTGGGAATATCTTGAGGAATCGGGCGATTTTAGGCTGCTGGCGGCGGCCGGATCGCCGCAACGCGCTGGACGAAGCGCGGCGAGGTTTTGATATCAGCGCCGCTCTCGAGCAGGTCCTCGTAAGCAACGATGCGCCAGCCCTCGCAAACGCGCAGCAACTCGCCCCGCTGGAGCAGGAAATCGGGCCGCGCCGGCCGGCCGATGGTCTGCTGGCCATCGGCAAAGGTTTCCCAGATCAGCCAGCCGTCGGGTTTGACGGCGGCGCGGATGTCGTCGAAGAGCGGGCGCCAGAGATAGTTGCAGACGACAACCAAATCGAACTGTTGCTGCGGCAAGGGCCAGGGGCCGTTCTCGATGTCGGCATCGACGATCTTTGCAAGGCTTTGCAGCGCCGCTGTGGCGACCGTGTCACGGTCGACGCCGGTGACCTGCCATCCGGCCTGCGCCAGCCAGCGCAAGTTGCGGCCGGAGCCGCAGGCCACGTCCAGCGCCGTGCCGGGAGCAGTCGGCGCAAAGCGCTGCAGCCACGCGGACGGCGTCATCCGAAGCAGGACCAGAGCTGCTCGCTGAGCTGGATCATGACCGCCGGGTGGCGGTAGGCCGCCACGGTCGCCGCCAGCACGGCGGCGGCCAGCGTGGCCCAGATCCAGCGGCGTGGCTTCATGCCGGCTGGGTCCGCAGAATGGCTGTCTCGCGCACCGGCAGGTTGGCCAGCATGGCCATGACGCCCAGGGCGATGGACAGCCACCAGACCACGTTGTAGCTGCCCGTCGCGTCGTAGAGCTTGCCGCCCAGCCAGACACCCAGGAAGCTGCCCACCTGGTGGCTCAGGAAGACGAAGCCGCCGAGCATGGACAGGTGCTGGGCGCCGAAGATCTGCGCGACGACGGCGTTGGTGGGCGGCACGGTGGACAACCACAGGAAGCCGATGACGGCCGCGAAGACGTAGACGCTGATCGGCGTCAGCGGCACGGAGATGAAGGTGGCAATGGCCACCGCGCGCAAGCCGTAGATGCCGGACAGCAGGTAGCGTTTCGGGAAACGCTGGCCGAGCATGCCTGCGGCATAGGTGCCGAAGATGTTGAACAGGCCGATCAGCATCAGCGCGCCGGTGGACACCTCGATGCCCAGGCCATGGTCCTTCAGATAGCTGGGCAGGTGCACGCCGATGAAGACCACCTGGAAGCCACAGACGAAGTAGCCCAGCATCAGCAACTGGAAGCTGCGGTAGCCGAAGGCCTCGCGCAGCGCCTGGGCAATGCTCTGGTGGGCGCCGCTGAACGCCGCCACGCTGCGTTCGCGCACACCGAGCGCCAGCGGCACGATCAGCAGCGCTGCGCCGGCCAGCAGATACAACGCGCCCTGCCAGCCGACGTGGCTGATCAGCCAGGTCTCGATGGGGATCATGACGAACTGGCCGAAGGAGCCCGCCGCCGCCGCGACGCCGAAGGCCCAGGAGCGCTTCTCGGGCGACACGGTGCGGCCCAGCACGCCGTAGATGACGGCATAGGTGGAGCCCGACTGCGCGATGCCGATCAGCACGCCGGCGCCGAGCGTGAAGGTGACGGGGTGGCTGGTGACGGCCATCAGCACCAGGCCCAGCGCGTAGGCCAGGCCGCCACCGATGAGCACCTTCCAGGCGCCGAAGCGGTCGGCCAGCATGCCGGCAATCGGCCCGGCGACGCCCCAGGCGAGGTTCTGGATGGCCAGGGCGAAGGAGAAGGTCTCGCGCGTCCAGCCTCGCTCCGTGATGATGGGCTGCAGCCAGAAGCCGAAGCCATGGCGTATGCCCATCGACAACGTGACGATCAGGGCGCCACAGAGCAGCACTTGCTGGACGGACAGGCCGGGGGCGGCGGGGCGGGCAGTGTTCATCGGCCGACTTTAATCAGCGTCGCTTGGCCTTGCTGGTCGCCTTGGTTTGCGCTTTGGGTGGCGCTTTGGCCTTGGCTTTGCCAGCCTTCTTCTTGGCGGCCGCCTTCTTCGGCGGATCGGCCGTCGAGGCGCTGGCCTGCGAGCTGGACGCGGCGACGTCGGCCAGGCGGGTCAGCAGCCGGCCCTGCTTGACGCGCAGCATCGGCATGTCGACCTGGGCCAGGTCGGCGATGGGATCGCCGCCCAGCACCAGGAAGCTGGCCTCGCAGCCGGGCTCGAAGCAGCCGAGCTTGCGACCGGGGAAGAGCGCGCGCGGGGTGTCGATGGTGGCCAGACGCAGCAGTGTGGTGCGGTCCAGGCCGAGGTCGTCCAGCGCGTGCAACTCGGCGCGGGCGGTGGCGATGAAGACATCGGAGCCGACCAGCAGCTGCACGCCGGCCGCTTGCAGCCGGGCGAGGTTGGCGCGTTGCACGTCCCTCAGCGTCGCCAGGGATGTGTCGTCCAGCTTGAACAGCGCGGTGGCGGCCGTCGTCGTGATGACGGCGGTGCGCTGGCGCGCGGCCTGGTTGGCGGAAGCCTCGCTGACGGCGAAGCGCGTGGGCGGCTCGTCCAGCGTGTTGGCGTAGCCGGGCAGGTGGGCGATGGCGTCGACACCGGCGGCGAGCGCGGCGTCGAAGTCGGCTGCGGTCTCGACGTGGGCGACGACGCGCCGGCCGTCGGCATGGGCCAGGCGGGTCAGCGCGCTGGCGGTCTCGGGGCTCAGGCCCAGGCGGCCGAAGTGCTCGGTGCGCTGGCGCAGGTCCGGGCGCTCGCTGTGGGCCAGCACGATGCGCAGCCAGGTGCCGCCGCGGGCCTTGATGGCCGGCCACTGCCGCGCGGCCTGCTCGGGGCTGTCGACAAGGACGAGCTGCTTCTGCGCGGCGGCGGCCTCGGCGGTGGGTTCGGGCAGCACGGCGGCCAGCGGGTAGCCGTCGCTGGCCGTGATGCAGGCGGTGACGAAGCTGACGTCGGGCGCGGCGGGCGAGGCAGCCAGCGGCTTGACGTCGGCGACGCTGTCCGGGTCGCCGCAGAGCATGGCGGCGTAGAAGACGCCTTCGTCGATGTACTGGTCGGCGAACTGGCCCCAGCCCCAGGCGGTCTGCAGGTTGTGGTTGTGGGCCTCGGCCAGCGGATTGATGAGGACCTGGCCGCGCATGTCCATCTTGCGGTTGACCTTGGGCGGCTTCTTGGCGACGAAGACGCCGTTCTCGACGTAGAGGTTGCCGCGCTGGATGGCCCGGCCGTCGAACCAGCGGGCGTTCTTCAGCTCCCAGGACAGCGGGGCGCTGGCCTGGTAGGGCTGTTGCTGAGGGGAGGGTGACTGAGCCTGTGAAAAACTACAGGTCAGAGCCAAGCAAGCAATCAGGAATCTCAAGCGGAAAGACTCGTCTTCGAGGGCCGCGAATCCTACTTCTTAGAATCGCGCCCCTATGTCGACCCGACCGTCTTCCTCTCCCGCCGCCAAACCAGCCGCCAATCCTGCCGAATACGGCGAAGCCTCCATCCGCGTTCTGAAGGGCCTGGAGCCCGTCAAACAGCGGCCGGGCATGTACACGCGCACCGAGAACCCGCTGCACTGCATCCAGGAGGTCATCGACAACGCCGCCGACGAGGCGCTGGGCGGTTTCGGCAAGCGCATCGACGTGGTTCTGCATGCCGATGGCTCCGTTTCGGTGGCGGATGACGGCCGCGGCATCCCCTTCGGCCTGCACCCCGAGGAAGGCGTGCCGGTCGTCGAGATCGTCTTCACGCGACTGCATGCCGGCGGCAAGTTCGACAAGGGCTCGGGCGGCGCCTACAGCTTCTCGGGCGGCCTGCATGGCGTGGGCGTGTCGGTGACCAACGCGCTGGCCAAGCGGCTGGAAGTGGCCGTCTGGCGCGACAAGCAGGTGGCCGGCATTGCCTTCGAGCATGGCGACGTGGTGCAGCAGGTCGCCTCGCGCCCCACCGCCAGCGGCGACCGTAAGCAGGGCACGACGGTGCGCGTCTGGCCCGAGGCCAAATACTTCGAGAGCGCCGAGCTGCCCAAGCACGAGCTTGTGCACCTGCTGCGGTCGAAAGCCGTGCTGATGCCGGGCGTGACCGTCACGCTGAAGGTCGAGAAGACCGGCGAGCTGACGACCTGGCTCTACAAGGCCGGCCTGCGCGACTACCTCGCCCAGGCCCTGCACAGCGACCCGCTGATCCCGCTGTTCGAGGGCGAGGGCTTTGCCACCGCCGGCGAGAGCGAGAACTTCGCCGAAGGCGAGGGCGCCGCCTGGTGCGTGGCCTTCACCGAGGACGGTTCGCCGCTGCGCGAGAGCTATGTGAACCTGATCCCGACGGTGGCTGGCGGCACGCACGAGTCGGGCCTGAAGGACGGCCTGTTCGGCGCGGTCAAGGGCTTCATCGAGATGCACTCGCTGCTGCCCAAGGGCGTGAAGCTGATGCCCGACGACGTGTTCTCCCGCGCCAGCTTCGTGCTGAGCGCCAAGGTGCTGGACCCGCAGTTCCAGGGCCAGACCAAAGAGCGCCTGAACTCGCGCGACGCGCTGCGGCTGGTGACGGCCTACGTGAAACCGGCCTTCGAGCTGTGGCTTAACCACCATGTCGACCATGGCAAGAAGCTCGCCGAGCTGGTTATCAAGCAGGCGCAGACCCGGCAACGCGCAAGTCAGAAGGTCGAGAAGCGCAAGGGTTCCGGCGTGGCCGTGCTGCCCGGCAAGCTGACCGACTGCGAAAGCCGCGACCTGCTGCACAACGAGGTCTTTCTCGTTGAGGGCGACTCGGCCGGCGGCAGCGCCAAGATGGGCCGCGACAAGGAGACGCAGGCCATCCTGCCGCTGCGCGGCAAGGTGCTGAATTCCTGGGAGGTCGAGCGCGACCTGCTGTTCAAGAACAACGAGATTCACGACATCTCGGTCGCGCTGGGCGTGGACCCGCATGGCCCCAACGACACGCCGGACCTGAGCGGCCTGCGCTACGGCAAGGTCTGCATCCTGAGCGATGCGGACGTCGACGGCTCGCACATCCAGGTGCTGCTGCTGACACTGTTCTTCCGCCACTTTCCCAAGCTGGTCGAGACCGGTCACGTCTACGTCGCCCGCCCGCCGCTGTACCGCGTGGACGCGCCGGCGCGTGGCAAGAAGCCGGCCGCCAAGCTCTACGCGCTGGACGATGGCGAGCTGACCGCGACGCTGGACAAGCTGCGCAAGGAAGGCGCCCGCGAAGGCTCGTGGAGCATCAGCCGCTTCAAGGGCCTGGGCGAGATGAACGCCGAGCAGCTCTGGGACACGACGCTGAACCCGGACACGCGCCGCCTGTCGCGCGTCGAGTACGGCCTGCTCGACTTTGCCGCGACGGTGGAGTCCTTCAACAAGCTGATGGGCAAGGGCGAAGCCGCATCGCGACGTGAGCTGATGGAACTGCACGGCGATTCGGTCGAGATCGACGTCTGAGATCCAGCCGCGATGAGCCTGCGCCTGCGCCCCACCATGCTGTCCGACCTGGACTGGGTCGTCTCGGTCGAGCGGGATGGCGCCAACCTGCCCTTCATCACGCCCTGGGAGCGGCCGCAGCACGAGGGCGCCATCCGCTTCCCGGACTCGCGCCACTTCATTCTTGAAGAAGGGGATGCGCTGGAGCGCATCGGCTTCGTCATCCTGCAGGGCTGCCGCAACCCCAACAGCTCCGTCGAGCTGAAGCGCCTCGTGCTGCAGGCCAAGGGCCGGGGCCTGGGCGGGGCAGCCGTGCGGCAACTCAAGGCCATGGCCTTCAAACAGTTGAAGGCGCACCGCTTCTGGCTGGACGTGAAGGCGCTGAACACCCGCGCGCTCAAGCTCTATCAGAACGAAGGCTTTGTCGAGGAGGGCCGGCTGCGCGAGAGCGTTCGCGTGACGACGGATGGTGCCGATGGCTACGACTCGTTGGTCGTCATGTCCCTGTTGGACCGCGAATACCAGGCGCGTGTCGCACTGGGGCTGGAGGCCGCATGAAGGCGTGGCTGCTCCTGCTGCTGGCCATCGCGCTGCCCGTGCGAGCCGAGCTGTGGGGGTTTGTCGACGCCGCCGGCATGGCCCACTTTGCGCCGCGCCAGCTGGACGCGCGCTACAAGGCCGTGTTGGGCAGCGTCGGCATGCAGCGCGTGCCGGGCAAGACCGATGCGGGTCTGGCCCTGCTGAACTGGCTGGACATCGCCCCCGAAGTCAAGGCCGTGCAGCCCTGGGTGCGCGAAGCGGCTGAGAAGCACGGCGTGGACGCCGAACTGCTGAAGGCCATCATCGCCGTCGAGTCCGGCTACCAGCGCGGTGCCATCTCGCCACGCGGCGCGCTGGGCCTGATGCAGATCACGCCGGAGACGGCCAGCCGTTACGCCACGCCAGCCGACGCCGCGCGGCTGATCGAGCCGCGCATCAACATCCACACCGGTGCACGCATGCTGGCCGACCTGATGCGCCGCTTCCGATCGATAGACACGGCCCTGGCAGCCTGGAATGCCGGCGAGGGCGCCGTGCGCCGCGCCGGCAACCGCGTGCCCGACATTGACGAAACCCAGGCCCATGTACAGCTCGTCCTTGAGCTGTACTGGGCCTTGCTGCAGCAGAGCCAACCGGCCCGCGCGCAGCACCTGACCCTGCACCCATGAGTTCCCAGACCACCATCGACTTTTCCGGCCCCACCGACGGTGGCGGCTCCAATGGCGACGACAGCAACGCGCTGACGCTGGCCGTCTACGCCCAGCAGGCCTATCTCGAATACGCCCTCAGCGTCGTCAAGGGCCGCGCGCTGCCGTCCTACTCCGACGGCCAGAAGCCCGTGCAGCGCCGCATCCTCTACGCGATGCATCGCCTGGGCCTGGGCTGGAGCGGCAACTCCRGCGCCAAGCCGGTCAAGGGCGCCAAGGTCGTTGGCGACGTGCTCGGCAACTTCCATCCGCACGGCGACCAGTCGGTCTACGACGCGCTGGTGCGCATGGCGCAGGACTTCTCGCTGCGCTATCCGCTCATCGACGGCCACGGCAACTTCGGCAGCCGTGACGGCGACGGCGCTGCGGCGATGCGCTACACGGAAGCGCGCCTTGCGCCCATCGCCCGCCTGGTGATGGACGAGATCGACGAAGGCACGGTGGACTTCCGCCCCAACTACGACGGCACGACGCAGGAGCCCGTCGAGCTGCCGGCGCGACTGCCCTTCGTGCTGCTGAACGGCGCCAGCGGCATCGCGGTCGGCCTGGCGACGGAGATCCCCAGCCACAACCTGCGTGAAGTTGCTGCCGCCGCCGTTGCGCTGTTGAAGGACGACAAGCTCGGCGATGACGCGCTCTTTGACCTGATCCCCGGCCCCGACTTCCCCGGCGGCGGCCAGCTCATCAGCGCGCCGGAGGAGATCCGCGCCGCCTACCTCTCCGGCCGCGGCAGCCTCAAGGTGCGCGCGCGCTGGAAGATCGAAGACCTGGCSCGCGGCCAGTGGCAGCTCGTCGTCACCGAGCTGCCGCACGGCACCAGCGCGCAGAAGGTACTGGAAGAGATCGAGGAGCTGTCCAACCCCAAGGTCAAGGCCGGCAAGAAGACGCTCTCCGCCGAGCAGTTGCAGCTCAAGGCCGGCCTGCTGGCCGTGCTGGACGGCGTGCGCGACGAGTCCAGCAAGGACGCGGCCGTGCGCATCGTCTTCGAGCCCAAGAGCCGCACCGTCGAGCAGCAGGACCTGATCAACACCCTGCTGGCCCACACCAGCCTGGAGACCAGCGCGTCCGTCAACATGACGATGATCGGCGCCGACGGGCGGCCGACGCAGAAGAGCCTGCGCGAGGTGCTGGTCGAGTGGGTGGGCTTCCGCCAGACGACGGTGCGCCGTCGCACCGAGCATCGCCTCGCCCACGTCAACGACCGCATCCATGTGCTCGAAGGCCGGCAGCTCGTGCTGCTGAATATCGACGAGGTCATCCGCATCATTCGCGAATCGGATGAACCCAAGCCGGCGCTGATCGCGCACTTCAAGCTCAGCGACCGCCAGGCCGAGGACATCCTCGAAATCCGCCTGCGCCAGCTGGCGCGGCTGGAGGCGATCAAGATCGAGCAGGAGCTGTCCAAGCTGCGCGACGAACGCGCCAAGCTGGAAGACATCCTCGGGTCCGCCACTGCCCTGCGCCGCACCGTCATCAAGGAGATCGAGGCCGACGCCAAGCAGTACGGCGATGACCGCCGCACGCTGATCCAGGCCGAAAAGCGCGTCACCGCCGAGGTCAAGGTCGTCGACGAGCCGGTCACCGTCATCGTCAGCCAGAAAGGCTGGGCGAGGGCGCTCAAGGGCCACGAGGTCGACGTCGCCGCGCAGATCTTCAAGGCCGGCGACGCGCTGTGGGGGCATTTCCGCTGCCGCAGCGTCGACCCGCTCATCGTCATCGGCGGCAACGGCCGGGTCTACGCGGTGCCCGTCTCGGCCCTGCCCGGCGGCCGTGGCGACGGCCAGCCCATCACGACGCTGATCGAGCTGGAAAGCGGCACCCAGATCGCCCACTACATCGCCGGCGCGCCGACGCAGCGCCTGGTCATGGCCGGCTCGACTGGCTACGGCCTGATCGCCCAGCTCGGCGACCTCGTCGGCCGCCAGAAGGCCGGCAAGACCTTCCTGGCGCTGGACGAAGGTGAATCACCGCTGCTGGCCGTCGTTCCCAACGACGCCGTCGCCCTGCAACTTGGCGTGCTGAGCGCCCAAGGCCGCTTGCTGACCTTCCCGCTCGACGAGCTCAAGCACCAGCCCAAGGGCGGCAAGGGCCTGACGCTGATGGACCTGGAGGCCAAGGACAGCGTCGTGTCGCTGGCCTGCTTCACCCAACAATTGCGAGTTGAAGGCAGCGGCCGGGGCGGCAAGCCGCGCGAGGAAGTGCTGAAGAACCAATCGCTGGCCGCTCACGCCGGCAAGCGCGCTCGTAAGGGCAAGGCGGTGGAGGGACTTCTGAAGGTCCTTCGACTCGGTGTTGTTTGAATCGGACCCCAAATTAGGATTGAATTGCACCGCTTTGGTGGAAACCTTGTCAGCCAGGTGCAAATTACCCCAAGGGTTACCACCATTTACAAACGGTCTACCTATTCAGGGGGGAGCCCCCTAGCACTTGGGGCGTGAAGTACTTCTCAAGCTTTCGCTGCAGTGCACAATTACTTCGTCGCCCATCTTTTTGTTGGACCAAGGAGTTACCCCATGAAATTTAAGTCCCTCGCGGTTGTTGCCGCTTTTGCAGCATTTGGCGCTACTGGCGCGCAAGCCCTGTCCGGTTCCACCTTCGACGGTGGCGCACATAAGGCTTTCGAGATTGGCCTCGAAACGCCGATCACCGGCCCGTTCTTTAAGGAATACGACTTCACGCTGAGCGGTACGTTTGACGTGACGGCCACGTTCGCTTCCTCCGGCATCGTGGGTTCCTTCGGCCTCTACAAGTCCGATGACACGCCCGTGTACAGCTGGGGTGTCGGTGGCCCGTCCTTCAGCGCGACCGACACGTTCAGCCTGGCCGCTGGCAGCTATTACTACGCCGTTCTGGGCGGCAAGACCGGTAGCTTTAGCCTGTCTTCCACTGCCGTCGCCGCTGCGGTGCCGGAACCCGAAACCTACGCGATGCTGGCCGCTGGCCTGGGCATCGTCGGCTTCGTCGCTTCGCGTCGTCGTCGCAACGACTGATTCCCAAGCGGATCAGCGGGATCTCCGGATCTCGCCATTGCATGTCTCCGACTCGCCCCGGTGCCAAAAGCGCCGGGGCGTTTTTTCGTCTCAGTCATCCATGCCCGGAAACCGGCTTGGGAACACCATGCTCTGCGTGGTGCGCAGCACCCGGCCGTCCTTGAAGTGGACGTTGAAGCGCAGGCCATAGCTGCCGATCTGGTCGGGCTCGACGGTCCAGTCCCAGACGTCTTCGCCGCTGAGGCGGAAGAAAACGCGGCTGCGCTCGGTGCCCAGCATGCGGCTGACCTGCTCGGGCGTCATGCCCGGCTCGATGCGGGCACGGTTGGCGGCTGACAGGCCGTCTTCGATGCTCACCAGCCGGCCATCAGCCGCGAGGCGCACCATGTAGCAATGCCGGCCCATGGGCTGGCTCGAATATTCCAGCGTGCGGCCGCCGTCGGCCTCGGGCCAGATGCGCCTGGGCTGGCCGTAGGCGGCGATGACATCCTCGCTGCGGCTGGTGCCGGGCAGCAGGGCCGGCGCCGTCGCACAACCGGCGAGCAGCGCGGTACTCAGGGCGAGGATGGCGAGGCGCATGGGATTGGTTTCAGCGTCGGGCGAGGGCTCTCGCGCAGTCGCTGACGAGGGCAGGGCCCCTGTAGATGAGGCCGGTGTAGACCTGGACAAGGTCGGCGCCCGCTTCGATCTTGGAGCGGGCGTCGGCACCGCTCAGCACGCCGCCCACGCCGATGATGGGGTAGCCGGACGGCAGGGCCGCTCGCAGCAAGCGGATGACGCGGTTGCTGGCCTCGAAGACGGGCGCGCCCGACAGGCCGCCGGTTTCGTTCGCGTGGGTCAGGCCTTGCACCGCATCGCGCGCAATCGTCGTGTTCGTCGCGATGACGCCGTCGATGTCGTTGGCCTTCAGCGTCTGGGCGATGACGGCGACCTGCGCTTCTTCCAGGTCGGGCGCGATCTTGACGAACATGGGCACCTTGCGACCGGTCTGGCTTTGCAGCTGCAGCTTGCGTTCGTGCATGCGCGACAGCAGCGCGTCCAGCGCCTCGTCGCTCTGCAGTGCGCGCAGGTTCTTTGTGTTGGGGCTGGAGATGTTGACCGTGATGTAGTCGGCGTGCGGGAACACGCCCTCCAGCCCGAGCAGGTAGTCGTCGGCCGCGTTCTCGATGGGCGTTGCGGCGTTCTTGCCGATGTTCAGGCCGAGGATGCCACCGGCCTTGCGGAAGCTGTGGGCTCGCTGCACGTTGGCGATGAAGCTGGCCAGGCCCTCGTTGTTGAAGCCCAGCCGGTTGATGAGCGCGTTGGCCTCGGGCAGGCGGAACATGCGCGGCTTGTCGTTGCCGGGCTGGCCCTTGGGCGTCACGGTGCCCACTTCGATGAAGCCGAAGCCCATGGCGCCCAGGCCGTCAATGCAGCGGCCGTTCTTGTCCAGGCCGGCGGCCAGGCCGATGCGGTTGGGAAAGCGCAGGCCGGCGACGGTCACCGGGTCGCTGATGCGCTCACCGCACCACAGCAGTTGCGCGGGCGTGTTCTGCAACCTGGCGATGCTGCCCAGCGTCAGCTCATGGGCGTGCTCGGCGTCCAGGCCGAACAGGAAGGGGCGGGTGAGGGCGTAGGGGATCAGCGGCATAGCCCGCAATTCTCTCAGCCTGCCTCGCCTTCCCGCTCCCACGGCGGCACGTCGCCCATCTTCTCCAGCATGAAGGCTATCAGCGCGCGCACCTTGGGCGCCGGGTGGCGGCTGGGCAGGTAGACGGCGTAGAGCGTGTCGGCATCGGCCAGGCCACCGATGGGCTGCCAGCCGGGCAGCACCGCTTGCAGACGCCCGGCGCGCAGATCGGCACCGATGGCATAGGTGGGCAGCACCGCCAGGCCCATGCCGGCGAGAGCCGCCACGCGCAGGGATTCGCTGCTGTTGGCCGTCAAGCCGCTCTCAAAGCGCAAGGCGCCGCGCGTTTCCACCTCGGCCTCGCCGTGGTCGGCATGGCGAAAGCGCCAGCGGTCGGGTGACTGCAGATAGCCGAAGCGCAGGCAGCGGTGGCCGGCGATGTCAGCCACCGTTTGCGGCTCGCCATGGGCGGCGAGGTAGGCCGGCGCGGCGCACAGCACGAAACGGATGGCCGCCAGCCGCCTTGCCACCAGTCCGTCGGACGGCTTGTGTGTCAGTCGCAGCACGACATCAAAACCTTCCTCGGCCAGGTCCACATAGCGGTCGTTCAGGCCCAGCACGACGTCGATCTGCGGATGGCGGGCGCAGAACTCGGCCATCAGCGCCGTGAACTGCAGGTTGCCGAAGGCGGTGGACACCGACAGCCTCAGCACGCCGCGCGGCTCGTCACGACGGCCTGCCAGTTCGGTCTCCAGCGCCTGAGATTCCTCCAGCAGCCGCAGCGCGCGTTCGTAGACGCTGCGGCCCTCGGCCGTGGGGCTGACGCTGCGCGTCGTACGGTGCAGCAGCCGGGTGCCGAGCTGGTCTTCCAGCCGCACGACCTGCTTGCTGATGGCCGACTTGGTCGTGCCCAGCAGCCGCGCGGCACCGGAGAAACCGCGGGCGTCGACGACGCGGGCAAAGGCTTGCAAGTCTTCGAGGCGGCCCATGGAACTGTGCTCCTTTTGGAAACTCTGAATCGACTTTCTGCCGGATTGTGTCTTGGATCATTGATTCCTAGAGTCAAGCCCTGTCTTTCCAAGGAGCCGTCATGTCCACCACCTTGTCGCCCTGCATGGCCCGGTCGTTCCGGCCCGGCCGTTTCGATCAACTGCTGTCCGTTGCTGCGGCGTCCAGCCTGCCGCTGCTGTTTATCCTGCTGTGGAGCAGCGGCTATGTGGCCGGCAAGCTGGCCTTGCCGCACACCGGGCCGTTGACGCTGCTGACGCTGCGCTTCGGCCTCGCGGCCGTCGTGCTGCTGGCCGTCGCCGTTGCCACCGGCGCGCCCTGGCCGCGGCGAGCGCGTGGCTGGGCGCATCTGGCCGTCGTCGGACTGCTGATGCAGGTGCTGCACTTCTCATGCATCTACTTCGCGCTGCGGGCCGGCCTGAGCGCAGGCGTGGCCGGCCTCTTGATCGGGCTGATGCCGCTGGCGACGGCGCTGGGCGCCCACCTGTGGCTGGCCGAGCAGCTGAATGGACGACAGATGCTCGGACTTCTGGGCGGGCTGGCCGGCGTCGCGCTGGTCATCGCGGACAAGCCGTTGGGCGGCGCCTGGACCGCCTACGCTGTCGCTGGCGTCGGCCTGCTCGGGTTGGTGGCCGGCACGCTCTACCAGAAGCGTTTCTGCGCTCACATGGACTTGCGCAGCGGCGCCGGTATCCAGATGGCCGTGTCGGCACTGGCGGTGGCCGCGTTCGCTGGGCCCATGGAGGGCTTCGCCATCGACTGGACGCCCGAGCTGATCGGCGCCTGGCTGTGGCTGGGCCTGGTCAACTCCATCGGCGCTTTCAGCCTGATGTTCATCATGATCCGGCGCGGCCAGGCGGGCCAGGTGGCGCGGCTGTTCTTCCTGATTCCGGGCGTGTCGGCGCTGATGGGCTTCGTGCTGTTGGGCGAGCACCTGGAGCCCCTGGCGATGGCCGGTTTTGCGCTGTCCGCACTGTCCGTGTGCGTGGCTGCGGCCAAGCGGTGAAAATAGAAGGCTTCCCTGGGAGCCTTGCACATGAAACCCCTCGACGACCCCCGCCACGACCGCGAAGCCGGCTCCCGCGACGAAACGCGCGACACGACGCGCACCGACGACACCCGCATCGGCGCCGTGCGTGCGCTGATCAGCCCGGCGCTGCTGCTGGAAGAGCTGCCCATCCCCGATGCGACGCTGGAGCTGGTCGAGAAGGCCCGCCAGGAAATCGGCGACGTGCTGCATGGCCGCGACGACCGCCTGCTCGTCATCGTCGGCCCCTGCTCCATCCACGACCATGACCAGGCGATGCAGTACGCGCACTTGCTGAAGGCTGCGCGCGAGGAACTGAGCCGTGACCTGCTGGTCGTCATGCGCGTCTACTTCGAGAAGCCGCGCACCACGGTGGGCTGGAAGGGCTATATCAACGACCCGCGCCTGGACGGCAGCTTCCACATGAACGAGGGCCTGCGCCTGGCGCGCCAGCTGCTGCTGGACGTCAACCGCCTGGGCCTGCCGGCCGGCACCGAGTTCCTGGACCTGCTGTCGCCGCAGTACATCTCCGACCTGATCGCCTGGGGCGCCATCGGCGCGCGCACGACCGAGAGCCAGAGCCACCGCCAGCTGGCGTCGGGCCTGAGCTGCCCGGTCGGCTTCAAGAACGGCACGGACGGCGGCATCAAGGTCGCCAGCGACGCCGTGCTGGCCGCCAGCAGCGCGCATGCCTTCATGGGCATGACCAAGATGGGTACGGCCGCCATCTTCGAGACGCGCGGCAACGAGGACTGCCACGTCATCCTGCGCGGCGGCAAGGCGCCCAACTACGACGCGCCTTCCGTCAACGCCGCCTGCGCCGCGCTCAAGACCTCGGGCCTGCGCGAGCAGGTCATGGTCGACTTCTCGCACGCCAACTCCAGCAAGAAGTACGAGCGCCAGATCGACGTGGGCCAGGACGTGGCGGGCCAGATCGCCGGAGGTGATGCGCGCATCACCGGCGTCATGATCGAGAGCCATCTGCAACCCGGCAGGCAAGACCTGGCCGAGGGCCAGACCAAGGCTGACTTGAAGCCTGGCGTGTCCATCACCGACGCCTGCCTGGGCTGGTCTCAGACCGAGCCGCTGCTGCGCGAACTGGCCGCTGCCGTTCAGAAGCGCCGCGGTTGACGCGGCCCGGGCGCCGTTCACGCCCGTCAATCGCCACCCGTCGCAGCGCGCTCGCGCCGCGGCGGCGCGGTTTCCATCATTCAGCCATTCCCACTGCTGAAACTGGAGACCGCGATGATGAAGAAAGCCCTGGCCACCGCCACCCTGATCGCCTTGCTGCCACTGAGCAGCCAGGCGGCCGACATCACTCTTGAAGTGGAGGGCCTGGACGCGAGCCGCACCGCTGGTTCGGTGTTGCTGGTGGGCGTCTACACGGCGTCTAACCAGTGGCTGGACAAGGCCATCACCGGCCGGAGCCTGCCCGTTGACGCGGCGGTCAATGGCAAGCTGACCGTCGTGCTGAAGGACCTGCCCGACGGCCCGCTGGCGCTCAGCCTGTTCCACGACGCCAACGCCAATGGCCGGCTGGACATGAACCCCATGGGCATCCCGATGGAGCCCTATGGCTTTTCCAACAACGCCATCGGCCAGTACGGCCCGCCCAAGTTTGAGCAGGCCGTGCTGACGCCCGCAGCCGGTGCGTCGGTCAAGGTTCGGCTGAACTGAGGCCGACATGAGCACGACACGCCGCTCCCTGCTGACGGCGCTGCTGGCCGGCGGCCTCAGCCCTGAATTGATGGCGCTCGGCCTGCCCGGCTTTGCCGCCAATGCGCCAGAACTGGCGCCGATGCGTGGCCTGGACGGTGAAAGCCTGGACGCCCCTAACGTCATCGTCGAAGGCCGGCTGCCCGCCGGCTTGAGCGGTCGCTACTTCCGCAATGGCCCCGGCCTGATGCAGCGCGGCGGCCAGCGCTACCGCCACTGGTTCGATGGCGATGGCCTCGTGCAGGCCTGGACGATTCAGAACGGCCGCGTGAGCCACCGCGCCCGCTTCGTGCAGACCGAGAAATTCCGCGCCGAGCAGGAAGCCGGCCGCTTCCTGTTGCCCGCCTTCGGCACCGCCATCCCCGCCGAGCGCCCGGTGCGCGGGCCGGACAGCGTCAACGTCGCCAACACCAGCGTGCTGATGCAGGGCGACCACCTCTACGCCTTGTGGGAAGGCGGCGGCGCCTACGAGCTGGACCCGGCGACGCTGGCCACGCGCGGCGTGAAGACCTGGTCCGACGAGCTGCGCGGCATGCCGTTCTCGGCCCATCCCAAGGTGGAGGCGGACGGCACGGTGTGGAACTTCGGCAGCGCCAATGGCCGGCTCGCGGTCTACCAGATCGGCGGCGACGGCCAGGTGCGCCGCCACGCCGTGCTGGACGTGCAGGCGCCGGCCATGCTGCACGACTTCGCCGTGTCACAGCGCCACCTCGTCTTCCTACTGGCGCCCGTCACGATGGACTGGGCGGCCGTGCGCGGCGGCCAGTCCATGCTGGAGGCGATGCGCTGGGGCGCCGGCCAACCCACGCGCGTGCTCGTCATCGACAAGGCGGACTTCAGCAAGCGCCGCATCTACGAGATGCCGGCCTGCCATGTATTCCATTTCGGCAATGCCTGGGACGACGGCCGCCTGCTGCGCGTGGACTACGTGCAAGGCGTGCCGCTGCCCGAGTTCAACGCGGCCGCCGAGCAGATGATGCGCGGCGAGCGGCCGGTGCGCGCTGACTCCACGCCACGCGTGCTGGAGGTCGATCTGCTGACCGGCCGGCCGAGCGTCACCGCGCGCAGCGAGGCCGTCGAGTTTCCGGTCGTCGATCCGCGCGTCGTGGCCCAACGCCACCGCTTCGTCTGGTATCCCACCAGCGTCGACACCGGCACACGCTGGGGCTTCAACGCCCTGATGCGGCTGGACATCGACAGCGGCGCCCGCGAGCGCTTCAGCTTCGGCAACGACGTGGTCGTCGAGGAGCATGTGCTGGTGCCCAGGCCCGGCAGCGCGAAGGAAGGCGAGGGCTGGCTGGTCGGCATGGGCTACGACGTCAAGCGCCGCCGCAGCTTCCTCAGCGTCTTCGACGCGCTGCGCCTGGCCGATGGCCCGCTGGCGCGGGCGTGGCTGCCTTACGCCGTGCCCTACGGCTTCCACGGCCGCTTCTACCCCGCCTGAGCGTCTGCCCCCCTGCTTCCCCTAGGGGCAGGGCACGCCACATTGACAGCCTTCTGCAAGGCCCCTAATGTCGCGCCGTTTGCTGAAAGCGCTTTCAGAAAGCGCTTTCACTTCCGGCGGTCGACAGCAGTACGTCGTCGCCTCGCGCGGGATGAATCCCGCACCAAAAACCCAGGAGACGACGACATGCTGAATCTGAAGGCCCCTACGGCCATTGCCACCCTTTTGTTTGCCGCTGCCACCGGCACCGCAGGCGCCGCCACCAGCAACGGCTTCGCCAACGGCGGCTTTGAAGTGCCCGGCGGTGCCGTCGCCCAAGGCTGGCTGACCGCGCCCACCGGCAACCCGGTCACGCTGTCCGGCAACGCCCACAGCGGCAGCCATTCGGTGCTGCTGACGGTGCCCAACGGCTTTGGCGCCTCGACGCTGTTCCAGGACTCGCTCGCCCACGGCGGCATGCCGGCGCTGACCGCCGCCAACGCGGGCGACACGCCCACGCTGAGCTTCTGGGTCAAGGGCGACGTCAGCACCACCGGCAACATCATGTTCGCGCTGAGCTTCCGGGGCGATGCCGGCACGCTGTGGAGCAGCGGCAACCACTTCTTCCAGAACGACATCAACGCCAACAGCTGGACGCTGATCAGCTTCCAGACCGCAGCGATTCCAGTCGGCACGACCGCCGCTTTCCTGGAGATCAACACCGCCGTCGGCCCGCTGCTGGATGGCCGCGTCAACGCCGTCTACCTCGATGACGTGCAGCTTGCGCTGACCACCGCCCCGGTGCCCGAGCCCGAAACCTACGCGCTGCTGATCGCCGGCCTCGGCGTCGTCGGCGCCATCGCTCGCCGCCGCCGCGCCTGAGCCCCCAAGGAGACAAACCCATGAAATTCCAGATTCAACCCCTCTCCAAGCTCGCCGCCGCGCTGCTGCTGTGCGGCTKGGCCGCACACGCCAGTGCCGCGGGCACCGTCGTGTTCGATTCCTATGCCCCCGGCAACGAGGTCCTCGGCTGGACGACGCCGCTCTTCCAGGGCCAGGACATCGCCATTCCCTTCGACATCACGAGCGCCACGTCCATCCAGTCCATCCTGACCTCCATCGAACGCCTCGACGGCGCCGGCGGCGTCACCCTGGGCATCCTGGCGCGGCAAGGCACCGTGCCTACCGGCACGAGCTGGCTCTACAGCACCTACCTGGCCAACCCGGTCGTCAACACGCTGCTGACCCCCGCGGGCTGGTCGCTCGCGGCGGGCAGCTACTGGCTGGCCGCCAAGGCCGACGCAGGCTTCGACGGCCAATGGCAGAGCGGCATTGACTCGCCCGGTGCGGCCACGGCCTGGGCCTATGCGCCCGACGGCGCCTGGACGGCGGTGAACTCTCCCTTCATCGGCCAGCCCGCCGCCCGCATCACGGTCCTGAGCGCCGTGCCCGAGCCGTCCACCTACGGCCTGATGGCGCTGGGCGCCCTCGTCGTTGGCGCCCAGCTGCGTCGCAAGCAAAAGCAACAGCACACGCAAGGATGAACGCCATGACCCGTCAACACATCGTTCGCGCCCTCGCGGGCGCCGCGCTGGTGGCCGCCACCGCCGCTGCGTCCGCCAGCGTCACCAGCCCCGTCATCGGCAAGCTGCTCTGGTCCGAGGAATTCAACGGCGCCAGCCTGGACACCACCCTCTGGACCGCCACCACCGGCAACGGCTGCCAGATCGGCCTGTGCGGCTACGGCAACCAGGAGCTTCAGTACTACAGCCCCAACAACCTCAGCATCGCCAACGTGCCCTTCGAGCCGGGCACACGCGCGCTGGCCATCACGGCCAAACGCGAGACCATCGGCAGCAACCAGTTCACCTCCGGCAAGCTCGACACGTCCGGCAAGGTGCAGGTGAAGTACGGCATGGTCGAGGTGCGCATGGCCAGCCCCAAGGTGGGCGTGGGCCTGTGGCCGGCGGCATGGATGCTGGGCACCAGTCCGCAGTCCTGGCCGCGCAAGGGCGAGATCGACATCATGGAGCAGGGCGGCCGCCAACCCGCCGGGCTGCCGGCGGTGTCGCCAGAGCAGTTCGTCGGCTCCAACGTCATCACCTTCGCCGACGCGGCCTGCGTGCCCGGCAATGAAAGCTGCGCCGCGTCCACCGCCTGGCAAACCAAGAACTGGGTCACGCCCTCGCGCTCGCTGGCCAACCGCTTCGTCACCTACCGCCTGTACTGGACCGACACGCAGATCCGCTTCAGCCTCATCGACAACGGCCGCGAGCTGGACATGTACAAGGCGCCCATCTCCACGGTCGGTTCGCCCGCGCTGCAGGAGCCCTTCTACCTGCTGCTGAACCTGGCCGTGGGCGGCAACTTCACGCCCGCCGCGACACCGGCGCAGATCACCGCGCCGCTGCCCGGCACGGCGTATGTGGACTACGTGCGCGTCTACGAGCTGGACGGCAAGGGTGAGGTGAAGCTGGGCATAGGCATCACGCCGGAGGTCGGCAAGTTCGGTGTCTTCACCGACAACACGCCGGTCAACAACAAGCAGGTGCCGGGGGTGTCCTCCGACATCTACGTCTGGAACCAGGGCTCCATGACCAGCGGCGACCTGCCGCCGTATGAGGGCTCGGGCGTGCTGGCCTTCAAGTACTTTGCGCCGGGGCAGTGGTTCGGCGGCAGCATCCAGTCGCGCCAGGTGCACGACATGAGCGGCTTCCGCAACGGCAACATCAAGCTGAAGATCAAGGCGCCGGCCAACGTCGCCTTCAAGATCGGCATCTACGACACCTACACCAACCAGAGCTCGGTCACCTTCCCGGCCAACACGACGGCCTACGGCCTGGTGCGCAACGGCGAATGGGGGACGGCCACGATTCCGGTGGCGGAGATCGCCGGCCCGCTGATCGCGTTGCAATCCATGCTGGACCTGTTCCAGTTCTTCAGCGTCGACGGTGCCTTGCCGGGCCAGCAGTTCCAGATCGCTTTCGACGACATCGTCTGGGATTCGGGCACGGCTGGCGTGCAGCAGGTGGCGCTCGCCAAGGCGGCCGCTGCGGCGCCCGCCAGCGGTGATGCGGTGCAGAGTGGTGCCAACACGCTGGACTTCAGCGCCACGGCATCGGGCTGGGTGGACGTGCACTACACGGTCAACGGCGGTGATGCCCGCACCGTGCGCCTGCGCCAGGACGGCACGACCAGCCGCTACACGGCCGGTGGGCTTCAGCGCGGCGACGTCGTCGAGTACCGCTTCACGGCCTGGGATGCCCAGCGCCAGGTGGCGAGCGACTCGGCGGCCAAGAGCGTCGTCATCAAGTAAGCGCCGCGCGGGATGGGTGGCAGTGCCACCTGTCCCGGCAAAATCGCGGCCATGAACCAAGACCAGCTCAAACAACTCGTCGGCCGCGCCGCGCTTGACTACGTGACCCCCGGCGAGATCGTCGGCGTCGGCACCGGCTCCACGGTGGACTGCTTCATCGACGCGCTCGCCGCCAGCGGCATCGCGGTCGCTGGGGCTGTCTCCAGTTCGGAGCGCTCGACGCAGCGCCTGCAAAAACACGGCTTCAAGGTGCTTGACGCCGCCCAGGTGACCGGCCTGACCGTCTACATCGACGGCGCGGACGAGATCGACGGCAAGGGCTTCATGGTCAAGGGCGGCGGCGCCGCGCTGACGCGCGAGAAGATCGTCGCCGACCTGGCCGAAAAGTTCGTCTGCATCGCCGACGCCTCCAAGCTCGTGCCCGTGCTGGGCAAGTTTCCGCTGCCGGTTGAGATCATCCCCATGGCTGCAGCGCAGCTGACGCGCCGCTTCGCCAAACTGGGTGGCGACGCGAAGCTGCGTGCCGGCGTCGTCACCGACAACGGCGGCCACATCCTGGACGTGACGGGTCTTGCCATCACCGACCCGCTGGCCTTCGAGGCCGAGGTCAGCCAGTGGCCCGGCGTCGTCACGGTGGGCGTGTTCGCCCGCCACAAGGCTCAGGTCTGCCTGCTCGGGGGCGTGGACGGCGTGCAGACGCTGACGTTCTGAACAAGCGTCGCACGCCGCTCGATTTCAACGCGGCTTCGCACGAACGTCACCACTGGTGGCGTGCGCTGCTGCTTCGGTTGGCCGTCTGCTCCGCCGTGAGCGGCTTTGGATGGTGGATGACGGGCTGGGTGGGCCTGCTGGTCAGCCTCATGCTCTGGGCGCATGTCATGGCCGGCGACCAGATGGCCTTGCTTGCGACGGTCTGGCGCGCCGCGCGCGGCCTTGCGTTCCGGCCCGTGGAGGGCCACTTCTACCAGTTCAAGGGCCACCGCATTCGCGTCGTCGATGACGAGGTCGAGGCCCAACGCTGGCTGGCACTGGACGACCTGGCCACCGCGCTCGGTGCCCGCGTTCCGGCGTCACGGCTGCGCCTGCGCTGGCCGCAGGGCTTGCGTGAGCTGCCCGATGGCATCTACCTGCTTGACGACGCCGCGCTGGCCTGGCTGGGAGAACAGCGCAACGACAACGCCGGCCGGCTGCGGCACTGGGTGGAGCGCGAGGTCTGGTACCCGGCTCGGGGCCGCAAGGCGAGCTACAAAGCAAAAGGGGCACCCGATGGCGCCCCTGCGGAAGACTGAACCGGTGCTGCCGGCTTAGAAGGTTTCCCAATCGCCATCTGGGGCCGGCGCGGCTGCCGGAGCGGCACGCGGTGCAGGAGCGGGCGCAGACGCTGAGGCCTTGGCGACCGGACGCGGGGCGGCTGCTTTGGACGCCGGTTTGGAGCCATTGGAGGCGCTGCCGACAGGCTTGGAAAAGTTGCTGGGCTTGGCGGCCTGCGGCTTGTGCGCGGGCGACCTGGCCGGCGCGTTGGAACGCTGGCCCGCATTGCTGAGCTTGAACACGCTGATGACCTCGGCCATGCGGGTCGACTGCTCGCGCAGGCTCTCGGCGGCGGCGGCGGATTCCTCCACCAGCGCGGCGTTCTGCTGGGTCATCTGGTCGAGCTGGACGACCGAGCCGTTGACGACGCCGATGCCCTCGCTCTGCTCGCGGGCGGYGGCGCTGATCTCGCCAATGATGTCCGTCACGCGCTGCACGCTGGCGACGATCTCGGTCATCGTCGCACCGGCGGCCTGCACCTGCTGGGTGCCGGAGTCGACGCGCTCGACGCTGGCACTGATGAGGCTCTTGATTTCCTTGGCGGCTTCGGCGCTGCGCTGGGCCAGCAGCCGCACCTCGCCGGCCACAACGGCGAAGCCGCGGCCTTGTTCACCAGCTCGCGCGGCTTCCACCGCAGCGTTCAGCGCCAGGATGTTGGTCTGGAAGGCGATGCCGTCGATGGTGCCGATGATCTCGTTGATCTTGCGCGAGCTGTGGCTGATCTGGTCCATGGTCGCGACGACCTGGGACACGGCCTCGCCACCGCRCTTGGCCACCGAGGCGGCCGAGCTGGCGAGCTGGTTGGCCGTCATGGCGGCGTCGGCGGTTTGCTTGACGGTGCCGGTCAGCTCGGCCATCGACGAGGCGGTGTTCTGCAGGTTGCTGGCGGTCTGCTCGGTGCGCTGGCTCAGGTCCAGGTTGCCGGTGGCGATCTCGGCGCTGGCGGTGCCGATGCTGTCGGCCGCGCCGCGCACTTCGGTGATGAGCTTTTGCAGCGAACGCTGGGTGCCGTCCAGCGCGGTCAGCAGGCGGCCGACGTCGTCGGCGCCGCCGGCGGGGATGGGGTGGGTCAGGTCGAAACGAGCCAGCGCCTCGGCCGCCTCGGTGGCCGCATGCAGGCTGGAGCCCTTGCCGCTGCCGGTCGTCAGCAGGGCGAACAGGCTGACCAGCCAGGTGATGACGAGGCTGGCGGTGAGCCAGGTCTTGGCCGACCCCGCGTTGTCGCCGAGACCGGAGAGCGCCACGCCGACCCCTACGGTCACCACGCCGAGCACCACGCCCAGCGACACCTTGAGCCGTTGCGAACCGCTGCCTGAACCGAACATGCCGTCGTCTCCATCAATATTGGGAAAGCCGGGCAGGCCCGGCAACACGGCGCAGTGTGCGCCCGTGCCCGTTGGGGAGGAAGCGCGATGAAGGGGACAAAGCGGCAATAGTTGCTTGAACCCTCGGCTCAGCGTTCAGGCCTGCGCTGCCGCCGCAACGCGAAGCGCAGCGGGTCGACGGCGTCCAGCAGTTCGGCCTCCAGCGGGCGTGGCGAACCCAGCGCTAGCGCCGCCACCAGGCGCCCGGCCAGCGCCGCCCACGTGATGCCGCGCGAGCCGAAGCCGGTGCACACGAGCAGGCGCGGCCGGCGCGGCTGCAGGCGCAGCTGCGCGGCCAGCGGCCCTGCTGCTGCCAGGGCGCGCCAAGCAGGGGCAGCTGCGCATGCAGGCGGCGCCTGCGGCCAGCGAAGGCGAACTGGCC
>NZ_JBGCUM010000066.1:0-26078 GCF_054177665.1 Roseateles sp. P5_E8
GAGCTGGCCGGCCAGCTCGAAGATGGGCGTGCGGATCAGGTGCTCGCCCGTCGCCGTCTGCACGATGGTGTACTTGTCGTCGGCGTGGAAGAACAGCACTTCGTCCACCGGCACCTGGTGCGTCAGCTCGCCCTGGGCGGCGCGGATGTAGCGCAGCCGGGCGGGTGCCCCGCCAGCGGCTGCGGGCAGCAGGCGCTTGAGGGTCTCGGCCAGCGCCTCGTCGCCGCTGGCGGCGGGCCCGGCGCGCAGGCGGTCCACACAGCGGGCCAGGCGGTCGGCCTTCAGCGGCTTGAGCAGGTAGTCGACGGCGCGCGCCTCGAAGGCATCCACGGCGTACTGGTCGTAGGCCGTCACGAAGACGACGCGCGTCGCACCCTCAATGCCCTGGGCCACCTCCAGCCCCGTCAGGCCGGGCATCTGGATGTCGAGGAAGGCGATGTCGGGCTCCAGCTCGGCAATCGCCTCGGCCGCTTCGATGCCGTGGGCGGCTGTTCTGACGATCTGCAGCTCGGGCCAGGCCTGGGCCAGCTGGGCCTTGAGGTACTGGGCCAGATGGGGTTCGTCGTCGGCAATCAGGGCGGTGGTCATGGCGAGGAGCCTGTCAAGGGAATCTGGATGGTGGCGAGCGTGCCGCCGCCTTCGCGCGGCAGCAGTTCCAGCGTCGCGCCAGGGCCCCAGCGGGCCGCCAGCCGGGCGCGGATGTTGTCCAGGGCCAGGCCATTGCCGCCACGCCGCCTGGGTGCATCCAGCCCCTGGCCATCGTCCGCGACGGCGATGCACAGCGCCCCCGCCTCGCGCCGCGCGCTGACGGTGATCTCGCCGCCGCCGACCTTGGGCTCCAGCCCATGGTGAATGGCGTTCTCCACCAGCGGTTGCAGCAGCAGCGGCGGCAGCTCGAAGCCGGCCAGCTCCGCGGGCAAGCTCAGGCTCACGCGCAACCGCTCGCCCATGCGCAGCTGCATCAGGCCGAGGTAGGCCTCCAGCATGCCGAACTCCTGGGCCAGCGTCGTGCTGTCGCCGCGCAGCTGGCCGAGGCTGGCACGCAGGTAGTCGGTGAAGCGCTCCAGCATCAGCTTGGCCCGGTCGGGATCGAAGTCGATGAGGCTCTGCACATTGGCCAGCGTGTTGAACAGGAAGTGCGGCTCGATCTGGCCCTGCAGCAAGCGCAGCTGGGCCTCGGTGATGCGGGCCTGCATCGCCTCCTGCTTCCAGCGGGCGCGGTAGCGCAGGCCGATGAAGACGGAGATGACGGCCGAGATGACGAGGAACTCGGCCCAGAACGCCGGTTGCGCCAGCGCCTTGTTCCAGCTCTGCGTCATCCAGATCTGGTCCACCACCGCAAGGCCGATGACGACGCCGATGGCCGAGCAGGCGACCGAGAGCGACGTGTAGAACAGGCCGGCGCGCCAGTCCCGCCAGGCGACGATGGCGTCGATCCAGCGCTGCGGCGCGAGCCTCTCGAAGCCGCGAAAGATGAAGAAGAAGCAGGCCGTCACGCAGGCGCTGACGAGCATGTGGCCGGGCAGGTCGCCGGCCCACCAGCGCGCCGAGCCCAGCCGGCCGCTCTGCAGGCCGTGGAAGGTCGCGAAGAAGAAGCCGAAGAACAGGAACCAGAGCAGGTAGATCAGCAGCCGCACACGCAGCCGGTCCGGGCGGTGCTTCATCAGCACGCGCTGGTGGCGCAGGGCCTGGGTGAATTCCTCGGTGAAGCTCATGGGGCGCGAGTGTAGGAAGCCCGCACGGCATGCCCCTTGCATGAGCGACGGATCGACAGCCGGCGCGACGGTTGGCCAGACATGGGCCATGCCTACAATCCGCCGCGATTTCAAAACCCAGTATTCGAGGGCATTCCATGCAGGTTCACGCTTCCATCTTCAAGGCCTATGACATCCGTGGCGTCGTCGGCCAGACCTTGAACGAGGAGCTCGCAGAGCACCTGGGTCGCGCCTTCGGCACCGAGGCCAAGGCCCTGGGCGAAAAGGCCGTCGCCGTCGGCCGTGACGGCCGCCTGTCGGGCCCCGGCCTGGTGGCCGCACTGGTGCGCGGCCTGCGCTCCACCGGCCTGGATGTCGTCGACATCGGCGCCGTGACGACGCCCATGCTCTATTACGTCGCTGCCACGCGCGCTCAGCACGGCTGCAGCTCCGGCATCATGGTCACGGGCAGCCACAACCCCAAGGACTACAACGGCTTCAAGATGGTGCTCAAGGGCGCCGCCGTCTACGGTGACCAGATCCAGGGCCTGCGCCAGCGCATCGAAGCCGAGGACTACGCCAAGGGCCGCGGCCGTGGCGCCAAGATGGACATCGTGCCCGAGTACACGCACCGCGTCGTCAACGACTGCAAGCTGGCCCGGCCGATGAAGATCGTCGTCGACAGCGGCAACGGCATCCCCGGCGCCTCGGCCCCGGCCATACTGCGGGCTCTCGGCTGCGAGGTCATCGACATCTTCTCCAAGGTCGACGGCGACTTCCCCAACCACCATCCGGACCCGAGCCGCCCCGAGAACCTGGAAGACCTCAAGCGCGTCGTCCACGCCACTGGTGCCGAGCTGGGCCTGGCCTTCGACGGCGACGGCGACCGGCTGGGCATCGTCACCAAGGATGGCGAAATGATCATGCCGGACCGCCAGATCATGCTGATCGCGGCCGACATCCTGAAGCGCAACAAGGGCGCACAGATCATCTTCGACGTGAAGTGCACGCAGCGCCTGGCGCCGTGGATCAAGAAGCACGGCGGCAAGCCGCTGATGTGGATGACCGGCCACTCGCTGGCCAAGGCCAAGCTGAAGGAAACCGGCGCGCCGCTGGCAGGCGAGCTGTCGGGCCACATCTTCTTTGCCGAGCGCTGGTACGGCTTCGACGACGCGATGTACACGGCCGGCCGCATGCTGGAGATCCTGTCCCGCGCCAAGGACCCGAGCGCCGTGCTGCAGGCCCTGCCCAACAGCTTCAACACGCCCGAGATCAACGTGCCCTGCGCCGAAGGCGAGCACCACGAGGTCGTCAAGCAGCTGAAGGCGCTCGTGGCACCGGGAGACCTGCCCGGCGTGCTGGAGATCAACACCATCGACGGCATGCGCTTCGAATATGCGGACGGCTTCGGCCTGATCCGCCCGTCCAACACCACGCCGGTGCTGGTGCTGCGCTTCGAGGGCCACACGCCCGAGGCGCTGGAGCGCATTCAGCACGACGTGCTGGCACAGCTCAAGCGTGTGAAGCCGGACGCGCAATTTGCCGCAGGCCACTAAGGGCTGAGCGGCCGCAGAGCCGCCTCATCGTTCACACAGGGAGAACAACATGCCATTGATCGGAGGCCTGCACATCCTGATCGCGCTGCTCTGCGCGGTCCACGTCGTGCGAAGCGGCCAGCAGCTGTACTGGCTCTTCATCCTCTTCGCCTTCCCATTGCTGGGCAGCCTGGTGTATTTCTTCGCCATCTACCTGCCCAATTCGCGCCTGGACCACGGCGCGCGCAAGGCCGTGACCGCGGCAGCGCGGGCGCTGGACCCGGGCCGCGATGTGCGTGAGGCGCGCGTCGTCTACGACGTGTCGCCCTCGGCCCAGAACCAGATGCGCCTGGCCGAGGCCTTGCTGAACGCCGGCGAGGCCAAGGAGTCGGCCGAGTTGTACGAGGGCGCGCTGAAAGGCCCCTTCGCCAACGACCCCGACCTGCGCTTCGGCGCCGTGCGCGCCTACGTCGACAGCCAGCGCTTCGATGCGGCGCTGAGCCATCTGCAGGCGCTGAAGGCCGAGCGGCCCGACTACCGGCCCGACCAGGTCCAGCTGCTGCTCGCGCGCAGCTTTGCCGGCACCGGCAGGCAGGCCGAGGCGCGTGAGAGCTTCGAGGCGGCCGTGCGCCAGTACGGTAGCTTCGAGGCCCATGCCGAGTATTCGATCTGGGCGCTGGCCACGGGCGATGCCGCCACGGCCGCCCGCCTGCAGACCGAGATCGACCGCAAGGTTCAGCTCTGGACGCCTGCCAGCCGGCAACTGAACGAGCCAGTCATGCGCCGCCTGAAAGCCGCGCACGAGCTGGCGCGCAAGGGCGGTTGATGCCTGAGGGCCTGGCACTGGCCCTCTACGCGGCACTGCTGCGTCTGCTGACGCCCTTCTACCTGCTGCGCCTGTGGCGGCGCGGCGCCAAGGAGGCGCTGTACCGGCACGCGCTGGGCGAGCGACTCGGCTTGTTTTCTGGCTCGACTGAGCCTGGCCGGCTGTGGATCCACGCCGTGTCGCTCGGCGAGACGCGTGCCGCCAGTGCCCTCATCGACGCGCTGCGCGCCCGCGACCCGGCGCTGAAGTTTCTGCTGACCCATTCCACCGCCACGGGCCGCGAGGCCGGCCAATCCTTGCTGCGCGAAGGCGACGCCCAGGCCTGGCTGCCCTACGACACGCCCGGGGCCGTGCGCCGCTTCCTGCGCCACTGGCAGCCGAAGCTCGGCGTGCTGATGGAGACTGAGGTCTGGCCCACGCTGCAGCGCGAGGCTGCAGCAGCGGGCGTGCCCATGGTGCTGGCCAACGCGCGCCTGTCCGAGAAGAGCCTGCGCCAGGGGCTGCGCTTCGCGTCGCTGCTGCGCCCCGCCGCGCGCCGCATGACGCTGGCGCTGGCACAGACCGAGGCGGATGCGCAGCGTATCCGCGCCATCGGCACGGCGCGTGTCGAGGTCGCCGGCAACCTCAAGTACGACATCGCCGTGGACCCGGCGCTGATCGCGCGCGGTCAAGCCTGGGCGGCGCGATTGGGCCGGCCGGTGCTGATGCTTGCCGTCAGCCGCGAAGGCGAAGAGGCCGCGCTGCTGGCTGAATGGATGAAGCAGCCGGTGTCTCGCCCGCTGCTGGCCATGGTGCCGCGCCATCCGCAGCGCTTCGACGAGATCGCCGCGCTCATCGAAGGCGCCGGCTTCAAGCTCGCCCGCCGCAGCGGCTGGGCCGACGAGCCGCCGGCCGAGGCGTTGCAGGCCGACGTCTGGCTCGGCGACTCGATGCGCGAGATGCCGCTCTACTACGGCCTCGCCAGCGTCGCGCTGCTGGGCGGCAGCTTCGAGCCGCTGGGCGGCCAGAACCTCATCGAGGCGRCCGCCTGCGGCTGCCCGGTGCTGGCCGGGCCGCACACCTTCAACTTTGCCGAGGCGACCGAGCTGGCGCTGGCGGCGGGCGCGGCCCAGCGTTGCGCGTCGCTGCCCGAGGCAGTTACGCGTGGCCTGGCTTTGTGTGCCGACGATGCCGACCGGCGCGCGATGGGTGCCCACGCCCTCGCCTTCTCCGCCGCCCATCGCGGCGCGGCGGTGCGCATGGCGACAGCGCTGATGGCGCTGCGAACTACTCCCTGACGAACCGCAGCGTATTCCCGCCCTGGAACAACGACAGCGACTTGGCATCGGCATCGAACTCGATCTCCAGCGGCGTGATCTTGGCGAAGAAGCGGCGTGGTGCCTTGGCGAACAGCTCGAACTCGCCCTGCCCCGTGGCCTGCGCGAACAGGCGCTGGCCATCAGCACGCACGGTCAGCTTGAACTGCGGGTTCAGTGCGTAGACGCCGGCCAGCGGCTGGAGCTGCTCGGCCGTCAGCGTGATGCTGGCCTGGCGTGTGGCTGCCAGATCGCGCAGCGGCGCACTCGCGTCGAGGATGTGGGCACTCAGGTCGCCGACCGGCACCTGAGCATTGGCCAGCACAACGGCCGCACGGCCGCGTGACGGGTCCAGCCACAGCGAACTGCTGAAGCCGCCCGTGCCACCGTCGTGGTTGAACAGCGTGCGGCCGTTCACCGTGGCCAGCCCCCAGGCCAGGCCAACGGGATTGCTTGGTACCGCGCCAGCTGCGCGACGTTCCAGGCACAGCGCGAAGGCCTCGCGCAGCGGATGTTCGTAGCCACCCAGCGCCGCCTCGGCATAGCGCAGCAGGCCGCGCGCCGAGCCATGCAAGGCGCCGCAGCCAGCTGTCGGGCTTTGGAAATGCCAGGCCGACACTGGTTTGCCTTGCGCGTCGTGGCCTTGCAGCAGCGTCGGCCGGCCGACGCCGATGTGCGCGGTCAGCCCCAACGGCTCCAGCACGCGGCGGGTCAGCAGCGTGGCGTAGTCAGTGCCCTGGCGCAGCGCCAGCGCGTGGCCCAACAGGCCGAAGGCGAGGTTGGAATATTCGAAGCGGCTGTCGCGCGCGACGCTGGGCTGCCAGCCCTTCAGGAACAGGCGCAGCGTGGGCCCGTCGTAGTCGGCATAGGGGTCTTCGGGCTTGGCCGGCGCGAAGTTGGACGGCAGCCGCGGCAGGCCGGAGCGGTGTGTGGCCAGGTCCACCCAGCGCAGTGGCTGGCCGGCGCTGTCGCGCAGCTTGAGGCCGTCCGGCAAGGCCGCCTCGACCGGGTCGTCGAGCTTGAGTTCACCGCGCACGACGGCGTCGGCCAGCAGCAGCGCCGTGAACGTCTTGGTGATGGAGCCAATCTCGAAGACGCTGTCGGCGTCAGGCCGGGAGCCGGTTTTCGCGGCGCCCGCAAACTCGGTCTTGCCGCCGCTCAACCGGCCGGCGGCCAGCGCGACGCCGTCGTCCTTGAGGCGAGCCTCCAGCAGCGTCTGCAACGCGGAGGCCTCGGTCTGGGCCAGCGCGGGAAAGGCGGCGCTGCCGGCGGCGGCCAGCAGGCAGTGACGGCGTGTGATGCGGTTCATGGTGCGGTCTCCTCCGGGGAGGCCGCAGCATAACGACGAGATCAGCTGCCAGCAGGCGTCCAGCCGCCGCCCAGCGCCTTGACGAGCTGCGCCGTTGCCGCCCACTGCGCGCCGCGCAATTGCGCCAGCGCGCGCTCGGTCGCCAGCGGCGTGCGCTCGGCTTCGGTCACGTCGAGGTAGCTGACGGCGCCCTTGTCGTAGCGGCTGCGGGCCACGGTAAGTGCCTGGCTGGCCGAGCTCAGCGTGCGGTTCTGCGCGTCCACCGTGGCGGCTCGGCCTTGCAGTTCGGCGAGCGCATCGTCCACCTCGCGCAGCGCCTGCAGCATGCGGCCGCGGAACACGGCGAGCGACTCGTCGACTTGCGCCTTGCTGGCGGCCAGGTTGGCCTTGTTGCGGCCGCCTTCGAACAGCGGCAGCGAGATGCTGGGGCCGACGTTGTAAAGGCGTGCCGGCGCCGAGATCAGCGAGCCGAGGTCTTCGCTGGAGTAGCCAAAGCTGCCGGTCAGCTTGATGGACGGGTAGAAGGCCGCCTCGGCGATGCCAACCTGGGCTGTGGCGGCGTGCAGCTGGGCCAAGCTCTGGGCCAGGTCGGGGCGGCGTTGCAGCAGTTCGGACGGCAGGCCGGCGCGCAGCAGCGGCGGTGCGGCCATGGGCGAGGCCTGCAGCTTCAGCTCGGCGGCAGCCTGGCCGGTCAGCGCGGCGATCTGGTTCAGCAACAAGGCCTGGCGGCGCGGCAGGTCGGTGACGTCGGCCTCGGCGGCGGCCAGTTCGGCGCGCACGCGTTCCAGGTCTTGCGTGGTGGACGAGCCGGCGTCGAAGCGCGTCTGCGCGACCTGGAACGCCTTGGCACGACTGTCACGCAGGCGTTGCAGCGCGGCGGTCTCGTCGGCCAGTGCGCGCCATTGCCAGTAGGCGTTGGCGACATCGGCTGTCAACGCGACGCGGGCCGCAGCGGCGTCCAGCGTCGAGGCGTCGAGCTGGGCCTGCGACGACTCGCCCTGGCGCTTCACGCGGCCCCACAGGTCCAGCTCCCAGCCGATGCTGGCCTGCAAGCCGAAGGTCTCGCCTTCGAAGGTGACGGGGTGGCCGTTCAGCACCGGCGTCGTCGTCGCCTTGGCCGACGTGCGCAGGCCACCGGCATTGGCGCCGAGGTCGACGCGTGGCAGGTGGTCGGCCTTGGTGGCACCGAAGACGGCGCGGGCACGTTCGATGCGCGCGGCGGCCGCAGCCAGCGTCGGGCTGGCTTGCAGCGCCTGAGCTTCCAGCGCGTTCAACTGCGTGTCGTTGAACATCAGCCACCAGTCACGCTGCAGTTCGGCGCCGGCCACTGGGGCGGCCGCGCGGTAGGCGGCGGGGGCGTTGGCGGCGGGCGCCTGGTAGTTGGGGCCAAGCGTCGTGCAGGCGGCGAGCGCGGCCGTGGCAAAGAGGGTGAGAACAGTCTTGAGTTGGATCATCTCGATCTCCCGATTCAATGTGCGGCTTCGGCGGCGCCGGCGCCACCCAAAACCTTCTTGCTCATCCAGACGATGGCGACGCAGCAGGCGAGCGCGATGCCGAGGATCAGGAAGGCGTCGTTGTAGGCCATGACGAAGCTGTCGCGGCGCACGACGTTGTCCAGCGCCTTGAGGGCCATGTCCTGGGCGGTGGCGAGGTCGGCACCCTTGCTGGCGAAGTTCTGCGCCAGCGTGTCCAGACGGGCTTGCGTGGCCGGGTCGTAGAGGCTGATGGCCTCGCCGACGCGGGCGCTGTGCAGGTGCTCGCGATTGGTCAGCAGCGTGGCCAGCGTGGCGATGCCGACCGAGCCGCCGAGGTTGCGCATCATGTTGAACATGCCCGAGGCGCTGGGCAGCAACTGCGGCGGGACGCCGTTCACGGCGAAGTTGGTCAGCGTGATCATGATCAGCGGCTGGCCCAGCGCGCGCACGATCTGCGCGAACAGCAGTTCGGGGCCGGCCGTGTCGGCGCTCATGTGGGTGTTCATGAAGCACGACGTGGCGAACAGCGCCAGACCCACGCTCATCATCACGCGGTTGTCCAGCTTGGTCGACAGCTTGGCCGCGAACGGCATGATGAAGAGCTGCGGCAGGCCCATCCACATGATGACGATGCCGATCTGCATGGGCGTGTAGCTGGCGATCTGGCCCAGATACAGCGGCAGGATGAAGGCCGAGCCGTAAAGGCCCATGCCGGTGGCGAAGGCGATGACGCCGGCGATCAGGAAGCTCGGGCGGCCGAGGATGTGCAGGTCGATGAAGGTGTTCTTGCGCGTCAGGCCGCGCCAGGCCCAGCCGTAGATGCCGCCCACCGCCAGCACGGCGGCCGTGATGATGAAGGGGCTGGAGAACCAGTCCTTGGCATTGCCCTCTTCCAGCATCGCCGTCAGCGAGCCCAGGCCCACGGCCATGAAGACGACACCCCACCAGTCCACTTCGCGCAGCAGCCGCAGGTTCATCGGCTCCTTGTCCAGGCCGATGCCCACGCCCAGCACCAGCAGGATGCCGGGCACCCAATTGATGTAGAAGATGCTGGGCCAGCCGTATAGCTCGGTCAGGTAGCCGCCGACCGTGGGGCCGAGCGTCGGCGCAAGAGTCGCCGTCATGCCGAACAGCGCCAGGCCGATGGGCCGCTTGTTCAGCGGCAGCTTGCGCGTGACCAGCGTCATCGCCATCGGGATCATCACGCCGCCGGTGAAGCCCTGGGCCGCGCGAAAAACGATCATGGACTCCAGGCTCCAGGCCATGCCGCAGAGCGTGCTGAAGACCAGGAACAGCACCACGTTGACGATGAGATACCGGCGCGTGGAGAACACCATCGACAGGAAGCCCGCGAGCGGGATGACGACGATCTCGGCGACGAGGTAGGCGCTGGAGATCCAGGAGCCCTCTTCCTGCGTGGCCGACAGCGCGCCGAGGATGTCGCGCAGCGAGGAATTGGTGATAGCGATGTCAAGCACCGCCATGAATGCGCCCAGCAGGCTGGCCAGCACGGCCAGCCAGGTGCGGCCACTGACCTTCTGGTCGGGCGGCGGGGGGAGGTAGTTCTCGTTGCCCATGGCAGCGTCACTCAGCGATGTGGACTTCCACCTGCACGGACAGGCCCGGCACGATGCGTGAGGCTGCGTCACCGAGGCTCTTCAGGCTTTCCGGCTCGAGGACGACCTTCACCGGCACACGCTGCACGATCTTGGTGAAGTTGCCGGTCGCGTTGTCCGGCGGCAGCAGCGCGAAGCTGGCGCCCGAGGCGGGGGCGAAGCTGTCGACGTGGGCTTCCAGCTCCTTGCCGGGGAAGGCGTCGACCTTGACGTGCACCTTCTGGCCCGGCTTCATCTTCGCAAGCTGGGTCTCCTTGAAGTTGGCGACGATCCAGACCTCGGGTTCGACGATGGCGGCGAGTTGCTGGCCGGCCTGCACGCGCTGGCCCACCTCGACCGTGCGCTTGCCGATGCGGCCGTCGCTGGACGCCTTCAGTTCGACATAGCCGAGCTGGTTCTGCGCATCCTTCAGCAGCGCCTGGGTCGCGCCCTTCTGTGCGTTGGCGGACTGGCGTGCGCTCTCGGCGGCGACGATGGCTTCCTTGGCGGCGGAGGCGCCGGCCTTGCGGGCGGTCAGGTCGGCGCGGGCCACGTCACGCGCGGCAAGCGATGCGTCCAGTTCCTGCTTGCTGGTCGCGCGCAGTTCGGCGCCGAACAGCGCCTGGCTGCGCTTGGCATCCAGTTCGGTGCGGGCCAGCACGCTCTCGGCCTGGGCGACCTGGGAGTTGGTGACCGCGGCTTGCGCCTTGGCCTGGGCGATCTGCGCGGCGCTGGTGGCAATGGCCGCATCGGCCTGGGCGATCTGGGCCTTAAGGCGCTCGATCTGCACGGCCGCGTCGGCCGGGTCCAGACGCAGCAACACGTCGCCGGCCTTGACGACGGCGTTGTCCTGCATGCGCATCTCGGTGACGACACCGGCCACACGCGTGGCGACCGGGTGCAGGCGACCGGCAATGAAGGCGTTCTCGGTCTCCACCAGGTGCTGGGCGCGCCACCACATGCGGCCACCCAGGCCGATGCCGCCGATCAGCAGGATCGCGCCGACGATCAGCAGCGGCACGGGCGGGCCGCTCTTCTTGGGCTTGGGCGCGGTGGTGTTTTCTTGCGGTGCGTTCATGACAGGTTTCCTGTGACTTGGTTTTATCGAGGGCTGAGGCGGCCCATGCCGCCCGACTGGAATCGCTGCAGTGCGGCCACGACCTGGCCTTCGTCGCTCATGACGAAGGGGCCGTGGCGCACGACGGGTTCATGAAGCGGCCGGCCGCAGAAGCAGGCCAGGCGCAGGGCTTCATCGGCCACGACACGGGCGCTCGCGCCCAGGGGCAGGCTGAGGGCGCGGCCGGTGGACAGCGGCAGCTCATCGGTGTGGCCGCTGCCTTGGATGACGATGGCAAAGCCCTGCTCGCCTTCGGGCAACGTGAGGTCAAAAGTGGCGCCAGCGGCGATGTCGACCAGCACCAGCGACGTGGACCACGGCAGGTCCAGCGCGGTGTCGGCACCGAACACCTGCACGGCCCGCCAGCCCTCGCCCACACGGCGCGGCATCTGCTCGGGCGACAGGCGCATCACGGTCGGTGCGCGCAGCTTCTGGTCAGCCGGCAGGTTGACGAAGATCTGCAAGCCATGCGCCTCGCGGCCCGGCTCGGCGGGGAATTCGTCGTGCATGACGCCACGGCCGGCCAGCGTCCAGTGCAGGCCGCCGGGGGCAATCGGGTGCTCGCCGCCCAGCGAGTCGCGGCTGACCATGCCGGTGGCCGAGTCGTCGAAGAGATAGGTCACCGCCGAAAAGCCGGCATGCGGGTGCGGCGCAAACGCCGGCTCGCTCATGCGGAAGTGGTCGACCATGATGAAGGGGTCGAGCAGCAGCAGCGGTTCACGCCAGCCCTCGGCCTGGAAGCCGGCGCCGATGCGCTGCCTTTGGGGCTGGAGAAGACGGGTGGTTGACATGATGGGCCGGACTGTAGAGAGTTCCATTTCCGACGAATAGCCGCAAAACTCAAACGGACCGTTCCGGAAACGAAACGAAATAAAACGAGATGAAGATCGACGACCTCCTGCTGCTGGCCCAGGTTCACAAGGCCGGATCGCTCTCCGAGGCCGCCCGCCAGCTGGACCTGCCCAAGGCCACGCTGAGCCGGCGCCTGACGGCGCTGGAGACCTCGGTGGGCGCGCGCTTGTTCGTGCCCGGCGCCAGCCGGCTGACGCTGACCGAGCTGGGCGAGCAGCTCGCCGAGCGCGCCGCGCGGCATGACGACGACATCGCCGAGACCCGCCACTGGCTGGCCTCGCGCGAGGCCACGCCGCAGGGACGACTGCGCGTGTCGGTGCCGGCGGAGTTCGCGATGCTGGTGCTGGCCGAGAGCTTTGCGCGCTTCGTGCGCCGCTACCCGAAGGTGGAGCTGGAGCTGGACACGACGCCGCGCCGCGTCGACCTCTTCAACGAACCCTATGACGTGGCCGTGCGCATGGGCCCGGTGGACGAGCCCGACCTGATCGCCCGCCAGTACATGCTGCTGGAGCGCGGCCTGTACGCCAGCCCGGTCTACCTGCAGGCGCGCCCCGCACCGCAGACGCCGGCCGACCTGGCCCACCATGACTTCGTCGTGCTGACCCAGGGCAAGGGCATGTACCGCACGCTGCAGAACGGCAAGYAGACGGCCGAGGTGCAGTTGCGCGGGCCGCTGGAGGCCAACTCCATCGGCCTGGTGCTGTCACTGGCGCGGGCCGGGGGTGGGTTGGGCAGCTTCCCGTTCGGCATGGTGGCGTCGGACGTCGCGGCCGGCACGCTGGTGCCGGTGCTGCCCGACTGGAGCTACGAACCGCTGCCCGTGCACCTGCTGACGGCCAGCCGACGGCTGATGCCGGCCAAGACCCGCGCCTTCATCGACCACTTGTTCGAGACAGTGCCCGAGTGGGCCAAAGGCCCCTTCCTCAACCTGCCAGCAAAGCCTTCAGTCCCGCTTCGTCCAGCACCGTGACGCCCAGCGTGCGAGCCTTCTCCAGCTTGCTGCCGGCCTCTTCGCCAGCCACGACGTAGTTTGTCTTCTTGGACACCGAGCCGCTGACCTTGCCGCCGGCGTCCTCGATGAGCGCCTGCGCTTCATCGCGGCTCAGCGTCGGCAGCGTGCCGGTCAGCACCAGTGTCTTGCCCAACAGCGGCCGCGGGCGATCGTCGGCCTCGCCGGCGCTTTCCTTCGGCGTCACGCCGGCCGCCAGCAGCTGCTCGACGACCTCGACGTTATGCGGCTGCGCGAAGAAGGTGTGGATGCTCGTGGCAACGATGGGGCCAACGTCAGGTACTTCCAACAGCTGCTCGACGCTGGCTTTCATCAGCTTCTCCAGCGTGCCGAAGTGCCGCGCCAGCTCCTTGGCCGTCGTCTCGCCCACCTGCCGGATGCCCAGCGAAAACAGGAAGCGCGCCAGCGTCGGCGTCTTGCTCTTCTCCAGCGCGTCGACGATGTTCTGCGCGCTCTTCTCGGCCATGCGGTCCAGCGCGGCGAGCTTGGCCACGCCGAGCTTGTAGAGGCCCGGCAGGCTCAGCACGATGCCGGCGTCGACGAGCTGCTCGACCAGCTTGTCGCCCAGGCCCTCGATGTCCATTGCGCGGCGGCCGGCGAAATGCAGCATGGCCTGCTTGCGCTGCGCCGGGCAGAACACGCCGCCGGTGCAGCGGTAGTCCATGCCGCCCTTCTCGCGCGCCGCCTCGCTCTTGCAGATGGGGCAGGCGCGCGGCAGGCGGAAGTTGGGCACGTAGCTCGGCCGGTCGCCGGGCACGCGGCCGACAACCTCGGGGATCACGTCGCCCGCGCGACGGATGACGACCTTGTCGCCCACGCGCACGCCCTTGCGGCGCATCTCGAAGACGTTGTGCAGCGTCGCATTGCTGACCGTCGTGCCGCCCACGAACACCGGGTCCAGCCGCGCCACCGGCGTCAGCTTGCCCGTGCGGCCCACCTGCACGTCGATGGCCAGCAGCGTCGTCACCTGCTCTTGTGCCGGGTATTTGTGCGCCACGGCCCAGCGCGGCTCGCGGGTCTTGAAGCCGAGCTTGGCCTGCAGCTCGCGGGAGTTCACCTTGTAGACGATGCCGTCGATGTCGAAGGGCAGCGCGTCGCGCTTGGCGGCCATGGCCTGGTGGAACTGCACCAGGCCCTGCGGGCCCAGCACCACGGCACGGTCGCCGTTGACCGGCAGGCCCATGTCCCCCAACGCGTCCAGTAGGCCGGCATGCGTGGCGGGAACGTCCCAGCCTTGCACCTCGCCCAGGCCGTAGGCGTAGAAGGACATCGGCCGCTGGCGCACCAGCGCCGGGTCCAATTGCCGGATGGCACCAGCCGCCGTGTTGCGCGGGTTCACGAAGGTCTTGTCGCCACGCTCGCGCTGGCGCTCGTTGAGCTTCTCGAAGTCGTCGCGGCGCATATAGACCTCGCCGCGCACCTCCAGCACGGCCGGTGCATCGCCCTTCAAGCCATGAAGCCGCAGCGGGATCTGGCCGATGGTGCGCACGTTCTGCGTCACGTCCTCGCCCGTCTCGCCATCGCCGCGTGTGGCGGCCTGCACGAGCACGCCGTTTTCATAGCGCAGGCTCATCGCCAGGCCGTCGAACTTCAGCTCGGCGGCGTATTCCACCGGCGGGTCGGCCTCGGTCAGCGCCAGCTCGCGGCGCACGCGTGCGTCGAAGGCGATGGCCCCGCCCTCGGTCGTGTCCGTCTCCGTCGTGATCGACAGCATGGGCACGACATGGTGCACGGGCGTCAGGCCCGCCAGCACGGCGCCGATGACGCGCTGTGTGGGCGAGTCCGGCGTCAGCAGCTCGGGGTGGGCAGCCTCGATGGCCTGCAGCTCGGCAAATAGCTTGTCGTACTCGGCGTCCGGCAGTTCGGGCGCGTCGAGCACGTAGTAGAGGTGGGCGTGGCGGTTCAGTTCGGCGCGCAGCTCGGCGGCGCGGTCTTGTGGTGCGGAGCTCATCGGCGGCATTGTCTCGCCTCGGCGCAACTGCCAAGGCCACCCGCGGGGCGTCGGCGTTTCGTACTGGCCCCACGCCGTGGGTACAGAATCTCCGTCTATCCCTGCGGCCAGCGCGGCGCACCCTGGTTCCATGAGGTCGAGCGATGAACGCCATGCTTCCGTCGAACGAGTTGCAGCGGCTGGCAGCCTTGCAACAATGTGAAGTGCTCGACACGCCTCCGGAAGGCGCGTTCGACGACATCACGGCCCTGGCGGCAGACCTGCTCAAGGCGCCCATCTCGCTGGTCTCCCTGGTCGACGAGTCCCGGCAGTGGTTCAAGTCGCGGCATGGCCTTGCCGTCGCACACACGCCGAGGGAGATCTCCTTCTGTACGCACGCGATCCTTCAGGAAGGATTCTTCGAGATTCCCGATGCACTGGCGGACGCGCGATTCGCCGACAACCCACTGGTCACCGGCGAGCCGCACATCCGCTTTTACGCGGGCACGACGCTGCTGACGGCGGACGGCCGAGCGCTGGGGACCTTGAACGTCATCGACACGGTGCCGCGCCGCTTGTCCGAGAGCGAGCGGCACACGTTGACGGTCCTGGGGCGTCAAGTCACGGCCCAGCTCGAACTCCGTCGCAAGGCATGGGAACTGCGGCACGAGGTGACCGAAAGGCAACGCGCCCGGGCGGCTGCCGAGGAAGCCAACCAGGCAAAGAGCCAGTTCCTTGCACAGATGAGTCACGAAATCCGCACGCCGCTCAACGCCATCCTCGGCTTTGCCCAGTTGCTGCAGATCGAGAACGCAGCCCAGCCTGACCTGCCTGCGAAAGATCGGGCTGGCCAGATCCTGCGGGCGGGCGAGCTGCTGCTGGCGCTGATCAACGAGTCCCTGGATCTCGCGCGCATCGAGGCCGGCGCCATCGAGCTGCACCCAGGTCATCGACTGCTGGGCCCRCTCATTCGGGCCAGCGTCGAAATGGTGAGCGAGTCGGCGCGCCAGGCGCACGTCGAGCTGCACAACGACATCGCGGCTGAAGCGGGCCCGAGCCTGCTGGTCGACGGCACACGGCTGAAGCAGATCCTGATCAACCTGCTGTCCAACGCCATCAAGTACAACCGTCGCGATGGGTCCGTGAGCATCACGGCTGCGATCCACGCCGGCCTCGTGCGGATTGACGTGAAGGACACCGGCCCGGGCATCGAGGAGGCCAAGCTGGGCCAGCTCTTCCAGCCCTTCAACCGGCTCGGTGCAGAGCGCACCGGCATCGTCGGCACCGGGCTGGGTCTGGCAATTGCCAAGCGACTTGCCGAACTGATGGGTGGCGACCTGACCGTGCAAAGCGTCGTCGGCAGTGGCACGACCTTCACGCTGGCGCTGCCGATCAACGACTCAGGCGACCATCCCGGCTGAGAATTTCATGCGCCACGGCGCGTGATCATCACTTGGTCGACGCGATAGCTGTCCACGTCGACCACCTCGAAGCGCCAGCCTTCCCACTCGACGACGTCGGTGCGGCGCGGGATGCGGCGCAGCATGACCATCAGGAAGCCCGCCAGCGTGTCGTAGGTGCCGGCATGCGGCCAGTGCTCGATGCCGAGCGACCGCTCCACATCGGGGATGGGCGTGATGCCGTCGGCCAGGAAGCTGCCATCCTCGCGGCGCACGATCTGCTCCTCGTCGTGCGGCGCGACCAGGCTGCCCATCACCGTGTTCATCACGTCGTTCAGCGTGATGACGCCCACCACGCGGCTGTACTCGTTGACAACGACGGCGAAGTCTTCGTGCGCCTCGCGGAAGTGGGTCAGCATCTCCGACAGCGTCAGTCGGTCCGGCACGATGAGCACCTTCTTGACAAGCACGCCGCCGTCCTCGCGCAGCGACAGGCGCTCGTCGCGCAGCACGCGCTGGAACAGGTCGGTCGCGTCCACATAACCCACCACCTGGTCGACATCGCCGTCGCAAACGAGGTAGGTCGAGTGCGGCGTGTCGGCAATGCGGGTGCGGATCAGCGCGTCGTCGTCGTCGCGCGAGAAGAAGACGATGCGCTCGCGCTCCGTCATCACGGTCTCGACGGTGCGCGTGTCCAGCTCGAACACATTGGCGATGACCTGCTGCTCTTCATCGGCCACCACGCCGGCCTGGTAGCCGGCTTCGGTCAGCGCAAGGATGTCGCGGTAGCTGATGGTCTCGTCGCGCTTGGCGGGCAGGCCCAGCAGGCGGATCAGGCCTTCGGTGATGGCGCTGAAGGCCCAGGCCAGCGGCTTGAGCACGCGGCACAGCATCAGCATGGGGCCGACCAGCGCCAGCGCCACGCGCTCGGGCTCGTTCATGGACAGGCGCTTGGGCACCAGGTCGGCCAGCACGATGAACAGCGACGTGATGCTGACGAAGGAGGCTGCAAAGCCCAACGTGGCCGCCGTCGCGGGCGCCACGACGAGGCGGAACAGGCCCTCGAAATGAGGCGTGAATGCGCCCTCGCCAACGATGCCGGCCAGGATGGCGACGGTGTTGACGCCGATCTGCACGACGGTGAAGTAGTCGCCCGGGTGCTCCTGCACGGCCAGCACCTTGGTGGCGCGGGCGTCGCCGCCGTCGGCGCGCTGCTGCAGGTTGAGCCGGCGCGATGCGGCCAGCGACAGCTCGGCCATCGAGAAGAAGGCGCTGGCGGCGATGAGGAGGGCAATCAGCAGCAGGCTGAAGCTCAAGCGGGCTCCGTGTGGGATGGGCGCTTCAGTTTACGGCGCCCCACCCTGCCAGCTGATGAGGCTAGCCCCGCGGCCGCCCGTCGTGTGCGGCGCGCTGCTTGCGGACGTAGTCGCGCAGGCTGGGCGAGTGCAGCGTCGCCTGCTCGCGCAGTTGCTGCACCTGCTTCATCGCTGCGGCGCTGCTGGCCACCGGGATATAGGGCGTCTGGCCGATGCCGTGCTCGGGCAGCCAGTGCAGGCCGGCCATGATGAAGAGCCAATTGTTGGAGCCGAACAGCGACACGCGGTGGCGCATGTCGCTGGGCGACGGGATCTTGGCTTCCCACAGCTGCAGCGTGGCCACCAGCGAGGGCGGCAGGGTCACCTCCTCGGTGATGCGCTGCCAGAAGGGGCTGTCGCGCCGCTGCGAGAGCACGTAGTGCAGCAGCACGAAGTCGCGCAGCTCCTCGTACATCTCGGCCATCAGCTGGTTGACGCGGGCGCGGCAGCGCTCCACACCACCGGGCGCGGGCAGGTGGTCGACGAAGAGCTGCAGCGCGTACTCGATCAAGTAGATGGCGGTGGACTCCAGCGGCTCGATGAAGCCGCCCGCCAGGCCGAGCGCCATGCAGTTGCCTTCCCAGCTCTGCTTGTGGCGGCCGACGCGCATCTTCAGGAAGCGCGGCTCGCCCAGCGATTCGCGGCCGGCCATCTGGCGCTTCAAGGTCGCCAGCGCCTCGTCGTCGCTGCAGTCGGCGGACGAATAGACATAGCCGGCGCCGGTGCGCGACTGCAGGTCGATCTCCCAGGTCCAGCCGGCCGGCTGGGCCGTGGCCGTCGTGTAGGAACGCATCGGCGCATGCGCGTCGGCATGGGCCCAGGGCATGGCCACGGCGCGGTCGCAGGGCAGCAGGTCGGCATAGGACTCCCAGGGCACGCCCAGGGTCTTGCCGAGCAGCAGCGAGGCAAAGCCGCTGCAGTCGAAGAAGAAGTCGCCTTCCAGCCGCGTGCCGTCGGCCAGGCCCAGGCTCGCTATGCCGGCGCCGCCGCGCTGGACGTCGACGACCTCGCCGACGATGTGCTCGACACCACGCTCCATCGCCGTCTTCTTCAACAGCGCCGCCAGCTTGATGGCGTCGAGGTGATAGGCGTAGGTGACCGGCGCCTGATAGTCGGGCGCGGTCATGGGTTTGGGTGAGGCGTTGGCGTCGAACAGCGCCGTCTGCGCCAGGCAGGCATCGGCAAGCGGCGGCACGGGTGCGCCGCGCTGCTTGAGGTTCATCCAGTGCGCCGCGGTCGAGTAGCCGTCGTAGGGCGTGATGCCGTCGAAGGGATGGTCGTAGCGGTCCGCGCTGGCGTCGCCGCCCTCGCGCCAGCCGACGAAACGGATGCCGTTCTTCAGCCCCGCGTCGCAGGCCGAGAACAGCGCGCCCTCGGGGATGCCCAGCGCCGCCAGCGTGCCGCGCAGCGTCGGCACCGTGGCCTCGCCGACGCCGATGGTGCCGATCTCGCTCGACTCGACGAGGCGGATGCGCACGCCCGCCGCCGGGTCGCCGGACAGCGTGCGTTGCAGATAGCAGGCCGCCAGCCAGCCGGCCGTGCCGCCGCCGACGATGACGATGTTGCGGATGTACATGGAGGAGTCCGGGAAGGTGTCAGGCCGCGACCGGCGGCTTCACGAAGAGCCGCTGCGTCAGCCGGGCCGTCGCCATCGTATGGTTGGCCTGCACGTCGCGCATGTCGATGGAGTGGAAGGCGTTGCCGGGGTACATGACCAGCCGGTTGTAGAGCCCGGCCATCGTGTGCACGCGCTCCCAGATGCCGTCCTGCTCGATGGCGTAGGTGTCGGGCTGGGTCGCCTTGCCGTGATCGCGCAGCCAGTCGCCGTACTCGTCCATCTCGGCCTGGTTGCGCAGCATGGCCTTGCCCGTGGGCAGGTGGCGGAACAGGCAGGTGCCGATCTCCAGATGCGGGTTCAGGTAGATGACGCCCGCCACGAGCAGGCCGTCGATGTGCGGGTGCTTCTGGTTGGCCAGCATCTCGGAGGCCGGCGTCGTGACGATGGAGAAGTCCGACGTGAAATGGTCGGGCGCCAGGCCCGTGGTGCCCAGCGCGCCGAGCAGGCGGCCGAGCTGCTCGAACAGCGGCGTCAGCGCCTGCGGCGGGATGGTGCTGTGCAGGCCCGGGTAGTAGGCCAGCGAGCTGTCGAAGCTACCGCGCAGCGCGAGCTGACGCACGGCTTCGGGGTCTTCATAGAAGTTGTCGACGACGAGGACAGGGCAGTCCTCGCCGACCGATTCGATCCGCAGCTCGGCTGCGGCGTTGAGACGAAAGACCCGCTCCAGCACGGTCAGGCGGTCAGGATTTGCGGCGGCGGCGCGTGAAGCTGGCGCCCGTCAGCGCGGCGGCGCCCACCAGGACGAGCGTGCCCGGCTCCGGCAGGCCGCGCCGCTCTTCCACCACCAGATTCAGCGTGGCCGACAGCACGCGGAATTGACCCGCCGATGCGCCCACGCTGAAGCTCAGCACGCCATCGCCTTGCACGTCGGCCAGGCCCGCCAGGTCGAGAGCCAGGCTGGTCTGGAGGTCGCCCTGCAGGGCCTCATAGACGTCGCGCTGGCGGTTGTAGAGGGTCGTGTAGCCATTGCCGGTGGAGTACTGGCCTTCGTAGTTGTAGCCGCCGTAGCCGGTGCTCGACGTGATCCACTGGTCCACGACGTCGCTGGCCGTGGCGTTGCCGGCGGACACCGTCATGGTATCGGCCACGGTGTCGCGGTGCGTCACGTCACCGGAGCGCAGCTGTTCCGTGTAGCTGGCGTAGACGGGGTAGTAGTAGCAGCTGCTGCCGCCCCACCAGGAGTAGTAGCAGCCGCCATAGGCGTAGTAGGTGTAACCGCCGGAGTAGATCGTCTCGTAGTTGCCGAAGACCGCCCCGGTGGAGCTGTTGTACGAGGCGTCGGAGATGCCGTAAACAACCAGGGTGCCCGACAGCGCGGTGCCCCCCGCCACACCCTGCGAGGCGAGCGCGGAGTTGACGTTGAACTGGAAGTTGGCCGAATTGCCGTTGAGCACCTGCCCGAGGGTCATGGTCTGAGAGACCGTCACCGGAGCTGCCTGCGCCGCCAGCGCGGAACCCACCGCCAGTGCCGTCGCGGAAAATTTCAAAGTCGTCATATGCCCCTCGCTCCTATATCCCTAGTTCTAGGGGTGGAGTGTCGGCGTGTGGCCCGGCGGGACTGCGGTCAAAACCCCCAGAACACGGGGGCGCAATCAGGCCTCAAAGCCTCATCGCGGCCCGGGCCGTGACTTTTTGCGCAGGGCGGAAATCAGCTGAACAAGCGACGGGCTGCGGGCGAGCCGGCCGCCAAGTCGCGCTCCGCCAGCGCCTCATAGAGCTTCTTCAGCTCGACGTCGATGGACGCGAAGGCGTGTAGGCCCAACACCTGGCCGCGGTCGTCGCAAACCTCGGCCTCCAGGTCACGGGCCAGCGCGCGGGCGGCCTCCTGCCAGGCGGCGAAGGGTTCCTGATCGGCCGGCGTCTGCGGCACGTCCAGCGCCAGCGTCAGCTCACGCAGCGACTGTGCCTCGGGGTCTTCGGCCAGCGCGGCCTGGGCGTCGAACTGCAGCGTCAGCAGCGGCGGCGCGCCCTCTTCGCCCGAGGGCATGACGAGACGGCCCGGCAAGGCACCGGCCACGAAGCCGTGGCGGCCCGCGGCCTGCTGCACGAAGCCCGGCGTCCAGGCCGCGCCCTTGGCGCGCAGCAGCAGTGCGAGCTGGGCGTCGTGGCTGGCGGCGAACTGGTCCAGCTCGCGGGCGCGGGCCACCACGTCCAGCATGTCGGGGAACTGCACGAAGCCGCCCACGCCGTCGGCAAAGGCCTGGATCTTCTGCACGAACTCGGAGTACTCGATCTCGTTGAGCGGGCCGCTGCGGTTGGCCATCTTCAGGCCGGCCTGGAACTCGCTGTAGCGCTGGCCCGGCTCCGGCAGCTCCCAATCGCCACTCTGGGCGTTCAGTCCTTCGATCTGCAGCGGCTTGGTGCCGGCGCGGCGGCTGCCGGGCTGGTGCTGCAGGGCCATCTCGCCTGAGACGGGCTGCTCGACGGTGATGGTGGAGATCGCGTCGATCAGCGCATCGATGCGTGCCGACGGCCGGCGCAGCGGCCGGGCCACGGCGGGCAGCGTCGCGTCCAGCGGGTCGGCCACTGCGGCGGCTTCGTCACCGAGCGCCGGCGCGGGGCCGTCGAAATGCGGCTCCTCCAGCGACGGCACGGCGCGCTTGGGGCCGGCCTTGCGCGCCGTCCAGGCGCCGTGGGCGATGACGGCGATGAGCACCAGGCCGCCAAGAATGGCGAGCAACGTCGTGAGGCTCATATTCATGCTTCGGCCATGGCCAAGGCCTTGTCCATATCCACCGCGACGATGCGCGACACGCCCTGCTCCTGCATCGTCACCCCAATCAGTTGTTCTGCCATTTCCATCGCAATCTTGTTGTGCGAGATGAAGAGGAATTGCGTGATGCGGCTCATCTGCGTCACCAGCTTGGCGTAGCGCTCGGTGTTGGCGTCGTCCAGCGGCGCGTCCACTTCGTCCAGCAGACAGAAAGGCGCGGGGTTGAGCTGGAAGATCGCGAACACCAGCGCAATCGCCGTCAACGCCTTCTCGCCGCCCGACAGCAGGTGGATGCTGCTGTTCTTCTTGCCCGGCGGCTGCGCCATGACCTGCACGCCGGCGTCAAGAATCTCGTCACCCGTCATCACCAGCCKCGCCTCGCCGCCGCCGAACAGCTCGGGGAACATGCGGCCGAAGTGGTCGTTGACCTGGTTGAACGTGGCGCCCAGCAGGTCACGCGTCTCGAGGTCGATCTTGTGGATGGCGTCTTCCAGCGTGCCGATYGCCGAGTTCAGGTCGGCGCATTGCGAGTCGAGGAAGGTCTTGCGCTCGCGCGCCGTCGTCAGCTCGTCCAGCGCGGCCAGGTTGACGGCACCCAGGGCGGCGATCTCGCGGTTGATGCGGTCGATCTCGGTCTGCAGGCCGTGGAGCTTGACGCTGCCTTCTTCAACCGACCTGGCCAGAGCTTCCAGGTCGACGGCGGCCGCTTCGAGCTGCTCGCGGTATTGCGCACCGCCGAGCTGGGCGGCCTGCTCTTCGAGCTGCAGCTTGGTGATGGCCTCGCGCAGCGGGTCCAGGCTGCGCTCGAAACCCATGCGCTGCTCGTCGGCCTTGCGCAGGCGCAGCGAGAGGTCCTCGTAGTTCGCGCGCACGGCGGCCAGCGCCTGTTCGCGCTCCATCTTGACGGCCAGCGCGTCCTGCAGGCCGGTCTGGGCCGCCACGTCGTTGAAACCGTCCAGCTCGGTCTGCAGGCTGGCGGCGGACGTGGCGACGGTGGCGATCTGGGCCTGCGCCGTCTCTATGCCGCGCTGCAGCTCGCCACGGCGCGCGGCCAGCGTCTGCGTGGCGAAGCGGGCCTCTTGAGCGCGGCGCTCCAGCCCGCGCAACTGCTCGCGGGCATCGGCCAGCTTGCGTTCGGCGGCAATGGTGCCGTCTTCCAGCTCGGCATGGCGTTGCTGGGCGTCGCCGAGCTGGATGTCCAGTTCCTCGAAGCGCGCCTCGCCCACCGCGCGGCGCTCCTGCAGGCCTTCCTGCTGGGCGGCGATCTCGGCCAGCTCGGCGTCCAGCGCGCTGCGGCGCTGCTGGCTGGCCTCGGCCTGCTGGGTCAGGCGCAGCAGCTCGACGTGGATCTGGTGGGCGCGCGTCTGCGCCTCGCTGGCCTCGCGGCGCAGCGTTGTCAGGCGGCCGTTGGCGTCGTTGAACTGGTGCTCGAGGCGGCTCAGCGTGATGCGGGCTTCGTCGGCGATCAGGTTCTGCGCGCGCTGTGCTGTCGTCAGCTGCTCGATCTCCTGGGCGCGGGCCAGCAGGCCGGCCTGCTCGGAGTCGGGCGCGTAGAAGGTCACCGAGAACTGGCCGACCGCGTGGCCGGCCGGCGTCAGGATCAGCTCGCCATGCGTGAGCTTGCCGCGTGCCGCCAGCGCCTCGTCCAGCGTCGGCGCGGTGTAGACGCCTTCCAGCCAGTCATTCAGCAGCGCACTCAGGCCCGCGTCGTCCAGGCGCAGCAGTTCGCTGAGCTTGGGCAGCGTCTCGTGCGTGTTGGCGATCGCGCCGGGCGGCGTCGAATAGAAGGCAAGCCGCGCCGGCGGCGCATCGGCCTCGAAGGCACGCACCGTGTCCAGCCGGCCGACGCTGAGGGCGCCCATGCGCTCGCGCAGCGCGGCTTCCAACGCGTTCTCCCAGCCGTGTTCAATGTGCAGCTTAGTCCACAGGCCTTGCAGGCCGTCCAACCCATGCTTGGCCAGCCAGGGCTTGAGCTTGCCCTCGGTCTGCACCTTTTCCTGCAGCGCCTTCAGCGCCTCCAGGCGGGCGGTCAGGTCGGACTGCTTCGCGAGCTGCGCGTTGGCGTCCTGCTGGGCGTTGCGCCGCTGTTCTTCAAGCACGGGGACTTGCTCGGCCAACTCCTGCAGGCGCCCATCGGACAGCTCGCGCGCCTCGTCGGCGGCAGCAGCGCGTTCGCGCACCTGCTCCAGCGCCTCATGATCCGGCGCACCCAGCGCGCGCGACTCGGCCGTCAGCCGGTCCTCACGCTGGCGCAGCGCCCTCGCCTGCTCGTCTACGCTGCGGCTCTCGGCCGCCAACACCTGGATCTGCTGCTGCACCTGGGTCACCAGCGTGCGCTGCTCGTTGGCACGGGCCTGGGCGGCGCGCACGGCATCCTCGGTCTGCGGCAGTTGGGCCTGCTGCTCCTCGGCCTGCGCGGCCAGGATCTCGCTCTGCTCGTCCGCCCCGGCAATCTGCTCGGCAATGCCTTCCAACTCGGCGGCGGACTGCTCCGCGCGCTCGCGCCATTGCTGGTCCTGCGCATGCAGCTCGGCCAGGCGCGCCTGGGCGCGGTTGCGGCTCTCGACGACGAAGCGGATGCGCTCCTCCAGCCGGCTGACTTCCAGCTGTGCCTCGGCATAACGGCCTTGTGAAGCGTGCAGCTCGTCACCGGCGGCGTAGTGCGACTGGCGCACCTCTTCCAGCGTCGCCTCCACGGCGCGCAGCTCGGCCGTGCGACTTTCGAGCGCGTTGACGGCTTCGGCATGCGCCGTCTTCACGCGCGTTGCCTCGTTGCCGGCGTCGCGCGCCTTCAGGAACCACAGCTGGTGCAGCTTCAACGTGCCGGCGTCCTGGAGGCCGCGGTAGCTCGCCGCCACCTCGGCCTGGCGCTCCAGCTTCTCGAGGTTCGCGTTCAGCTCGCGCAGGATGTCGTCGACGCGGGTCAGGTTCTCGCGCGTGTCCTTGAGCCGGTTCTCGGTCTCGCGGCGACGTTCCTTGTACTTGGACACCCCGGCCGCTTCTTCCAGGAACAGGCGCAGCTCCTCGGGCTTGCTCTCGATGATGCGCGAGATGGTGCCCTGGCCAATGATGGCGTAGGCACGCGGCCCCAGGCCCGTGCCGAGGAAGACGTCCTGCACGTCGCGGCGGCGCACCGGCTGGTTGTTGATGAAGTAGCTGCTGGTGCCGTCCCGCGTCAGCACGCGCTTGACGGCGATCTCGGTGAACTGGTTCCACGGCCCGCCTGCGCGCGCTGACGAGTTGTCGAACACCAGCTCCACGCTGGCCCGCCCCGCTGGCTTGCGGTTGCCGCTGCCGTTGAAGATGACGTCCTGCATGGACTCGCCGCGCAGCTCGCTCGCCTTGCTCTCGCCCAGCACCCAGCGCACCGCGTCCATGATGTTGGACTTGCCGCAGCCGTTGGGGCCCACCACGCCGACGAGCTGACCGGGCAGCTGGAAGGTCGTGGGTTCGGCAAAGGACTTGAAGCCGGCGAGCTTGATCGAATTCAGCCGCATGGAGGAAGGTTCGTAAGCCCTTGATTTGGCTAAAGAAAAGCGCCTTTGACGGGCGCTTCGATGGGGCCGGATGATAGCATTCGCACCCTCTCCAAATGCCCACGATCATGGCCACCAAGAAGTCCGCCGCCCCCGCCGCCAAGAAGAACAAGCCCAAGATGCGCGAGGTGCCGCCGAATCCGCCGAGCAAGCCCAGCAAGGACATCCTGGTCTTTCCGAACCCGAACCCGGAGCGCGACTACGTCATCCAGTTCCAGGTGCCCGAGTTCACCTGCCATTGCCCGCTGACCGGCCAGCCCGACTTTGCCCACTTCACCATCGACATGATTGCCGACGAGCTCTGCGTGGAGCTCAAGAGCCTGAAGATGTACTTCTGGAGCTACCGCGACGAAGGCTCCTTCCACGAGAAGGTCACCAACAAGATCCTCGACGACATCGTCAAGGTGACCGACCCGCGCTTCATCCGCATCACGGCCAAGTGGTATGTGCGCGGCGGCATCTACACCAACGTCGTGGCCGAACACCGCAAGCCCGGCTGGACGCCCGCACCTCGCGTGGATCTGCCGGCGCACGGCTTCGAGTCGGGGATGCTCGGTTAATCAGCGCTTCATGACGGGGTTGCGCAGCCAGGCCTCCTGGTTTTCGTCCAGCAAGCGAGCCGGATTCATCGCCGCCAGATAGCGCTTGAGCATCGCGTCGAACTCGGGCAGCCGGCCCAAGCAGGCGCTGCGCCGGGACCAGCCGACATAGTTCAGCGCCTCAGCCACGGGCGGTTTCAGCACCTTGAAGCGAGCTTCCGTGCCGTTGGAGATCAGGTGCGCCAGCGCCGGGTAATGCGGCGAGATGAAGTAGTCTATG